>NZ_JBLVPT020000015.1:0-83438 GCF_048286795.2 Flavobacterium frigidum | reverse complement strand
CCTGCTTCGGCTACTGAAGGAAGTCCTGTTGTGTTTGAATTCAGCTTGAGTAATCCTTCTGCTGAGGATACAACGTATACCTTTACATTCACCAATGGAACCGCTGGAAGTGCTGATTACACTAATACATTGCAAACAGTAACCGTACCTGCGGGTGCTACTACGGGAACCGTGAGTGTACCAACAATTACGGATACGATTGATGAAAATAACGAAGACTTTAGCATTGCTTCTGGAACAGTAAGTACTAGTGGTACTATTTTAGATGATAACGATCCCCCTACTTTGGCAACGATCACTCCTGCTGCTGCTACCGAAGGATCTGATGTGGTATTCAACTTTACCTTGAGCAACCCTTCTGCAATAGCAACTTCGTATACTTTCACTCTTTCTAACAAAACGGCAGGAAATAGTGATTACGAAACGACAACTGTAACGGTAACGGTTCCTGCTGGTGCAACTACGGGAACTGTATCGGTACCAACTATGGCTGATGTAATAGATGAAGTGGACGAAACGTTCACCATCACTATAGGAACTGTGAGTGCTACTGGTACAATTATCGACAATAATAACGCTCCTACCGTGGCAACGATCGCTCCGGCTTCGGCTACCGAAGGGGATGCGGTGGTATTCAACTTTACCTTGAGTAATCCTTCGGATCAAGCGATTACCTATACTTTTGTATTGACTAATGGTACTGCTGGAAGTGCGGATTACACTACTACTAACGTCTTTGCAACGGTACCTGCTGGAGCAACTACGGGAACGGTATCGGTACAAACAACTTTGGATACTATTGATGAAGTAGATGAAACGTTCAACATTGCTAATGGAACGGTAAGTACTACTGGTACTATTTTAGATGATGATGTTGCGCCTACTATTAATGCCGTTGCAGATACCTATTCAGAAATTAATTGTACTTCATTTGGAGTTATTGGTAATGTTCTGACTAACGATACTTTAAACGGCAACCCAGTGAAACATGAAGACGTAAATATTTCTATAGTTTCAGGCTCGAACCTAAACATTTCGTTAGACAATTTTGGGAATGTAACAGTTCAAAGCGGAATTTCGGGTGGTTCATACGTTTTAACATATCAAATATGTCAAAAACAAAATCCAACCACATGTCATAGAGCTACAATAACAATAAATGTTACAGATACTGTAGCGCCAACCATTGCACAATTACCAGCAGCTTCTGTAATAACTTGTAGTGCAACACCTAGTTTTGCACAAGCAACAGCAACTGATACGTGTGGACCTGTAAACTTGACATTCGTTGATGTGGAAGTACAAGGAAGTTGCATAGGATCTTACACCATAACAAGAACATGGACAGCAACTGATTCATCTGGAAATAAAGCTACTGCTTCACAAGTTATTAATGTTAGCGATACAGTTGGTCCAATTACTAACACAGCTTATTCACCGATACTTAACGTGAATTGTGATGCAATTCCAGCAAAGCCAGAACTTGTATTTGTGGATAATTGTTCAACTGTCTCTACTCCTATTTTTACAGAGAATATCATTAACAGAACTGACAGTTCTTATTCAATAGTTAGAAAATGGTTGGTATCTGACACTTGTGGAAATGCTTCTGAGTTTACTCAAATTGTAAATGTGACTATCGTCAATAGTGTTGTATCTACCAGTAGTTCTATTTGTAATGATGGGGATACTACAACAACCGATTTGAATAATTTATTACCAACGGGTACTCCTACTAACGGAACTTGGGTAGATGTAAACAATTCAAATGCTTTACAGGGCAGTATGCTTAACGCTGTTGGACTTTCAGTAAGAGATTACATTTTTGAATATAAGGTTAATGATGCTACTTGCCCTAGAACAATTAGAATAACTATGACTGTAAATACAGGATGTGGAATTGTATTAGCTTGTGGAACGATAGTGGTGCACAACGCATTCTCGCCAAATGGTGATGGGATTAATGAAAAATTCGTAATCGATAATATTGATGATACCGTTTGTTATCCAGATAATACAGTTGAGATTTATAACCGATGGGGCGTATTAGTATATGAAACCAAAGGATATAATAATACCAGTAATGCTTTTGAAGGTATTTCTGCTGGTAGATCTACTATTCAGCAATCTACTGGATTACCAACTGGAACATATTTTTACATCTTGAGTTATACATCTCTTGACGGTACAGGAAAAACTATAACCAACAAAAAAGACGGATATTTATACTTATCTAAATAAATAATCTAATACCTGAGGATTTTTTACCCTCAGGTATTTTATAATTAAAAAACTATTTCATCTTATAAAATCCAATTGAACTTTATCAAATCGAACTAAAGTATTACTCTCTTAAAAGTCGATAGCCAATTCGAGATAATAAATATCTACTATGAAAACAAAATTATTTTCTTTCGTTTTGATGTTTACAGCATTTGTAAATTATGCACAACAAGATGCTCAATTTACTCAATACATGTACAACACCATCAATATTAATCCTGCCTATGCGGGATCAAGAGGCGCTTTCAGTATTTTTGCGCTACATCGTACACAGTGGGTAGGACTAGATGGAGCTCCTGTTACCAATGTTGCCTCTGTCAATACTCCATTAAACGAAAGCAATTTAGGTTTAGGAGTGACTATAATTAATGATAAAATTGGACCTACTACAGAGAATACAATTTCTACTGATGTCTCTTACACGGTCCCTACTTCGGAAACTTTTAAGCTCTCTTTTGGAATTAAAGCAACTGCTAACTTGTTTAATCTGGATATTAACAAATTAAATCCAGCTGATGCTGATCCAAGTATACGAGATTTCAATAATAAATTTACCCCTAATATTGGAGCTGGAGTTTATTGGCATTCTGATAAGGCGTATATCGGATTTTCAATTCCTAATTTTATAGAAAGCAATCGTTATGACGACAATGAAGTTGCTATTTTTAAAGAAAAAATTAATTACTATTTAATTGCAGGTTACGCATTTGATATGAATGAATCTATTAAATTCAAACCTGCATTGTTAACTAAAGTTGTCAAAGGCGCACCTCTTCAAGTAGATTTGTCTGGGAATTTTATGTTTAATGATAAGTTTGTTCTTGGATTAGCCTACAGATGGTCGGCTGCTGTGAGTGCTATGGTTGGTTTTCAGGTTTCTGAAGGAATGTATATTGGTTATGGTTACGATCATGATACAACAAGATTAAAAAACTACAATTCTGGTTCCCATGAAATATTTTTGCGCTATGAAATATTTAAAAATAATGGTAAAATCACAACTCCAAGGTTCTTCTAAAAACAATTATTATGAAAAAAAATATACTTCTTTACATAACAATAGTAAGTGTTTTTTCCATTAACATTTATGCTCAAAATGCAAAGTTGACCCTAGCTGATAAAAAATATGAGGGTTATGCCTATGTAGATGCCATCAAAACCTATGAAAGAATTGCTGAGAAAGGATATAAATCTGTAGATCTGTTCCAAAAGTTAGGAAACGCTTACTACTTTAATTCCGAATTCGATAAAGCTGCCAAATGGTATGGAGAATTGTTTGCTTTAGACACCTCGACTTTGGAACCCGAATATTATTATCGCTATGCGCAGTCTTTAAGAGCAATCAATCAAAATGATAAGGCCAATGAGGTGATGGAATTGTTCAGCCAAAAATCAGCCAATGATGGTAGAGCCAAACTCTTTAAACAAAATACCAATTATCTACAAGCCATTAAAGCTAATTCTGGAAGGTACACTATTGAAGATGCGGGAATCAATTCGATCTATTCTGATTATGGAACTGCTATTTATTCGAATAAATTAGTTTTTGCTTCGGCCAGAGATACTGGTAGTCTCGGACAGCGAAAACACAAATGGACCAATCAGTATTTTACAAATTTATACACCACTGATTTAGATGCTGACCTAACTCCAAGTACTAATAAACCAAAAAAGTTTGATGGGACAATTAACTCTAAGTTTCATGAGTCTACTCCTATTTTTACTGCTGATGGGAAAACCATGTACTTTACTCGAAACAATTATCTTGATGGCAAAAAAGGAAAAGATGGAAATAAAATTACTTTAATCAAATTATACAAAGCCACTTTAGAAAATGAAAAATGGACTAATGTAACTGAACTTCCTTTTGATAGTGATAATTACAGTACAGCACATCCCGCACTAAGCCCCGATGGAAAAACATTGTATTTTGTCTCTGACATGCCCGGTACCTTAGGACAGTCTGATTTATTTAAAGTGAAAATAAATGAGGATGGTACTTTTGGAATTCCTAAAAATTTAGGAAAATCTATTAATACTGAAGGTAAAGAAACTTTTCCTTTTATTTCTAACGAAAATGAAATTTACTTTGCATCAGATGGACATCCTGGACTTGGAGGATTGGATGTTTTTATGTCTAAAATAAGTGCAGAGGGAACTTTTAGCGAAGTGCAAAATGTAGGAGCCGATATAAATTCTCCCAAAGATGATTTTGCGTATTTAATTGATACCAAATCTCGAAGAGGCTTTTTCTCTTCTAATAAAGACGGAGGTCAAGGATATGATGACATCTATACATTTTTAGAAACAAGAAAACTTATTTGTGAGCAAAGCCTATATGGTACAATCACCGATGTAAAAACAAGCGAAATACTCGCTAATGCTAAAATAACCATATACGATAATCAGTTTAAGGTAATTCATACGGGTGCTTCAGATGAAAAAGGAAACTATAACTTTGCTGTTGAATGTGGAAAAACATACAATGTAAGAGCTGAAAAACTGGAGTATACCACCAAAGAAGAGAAAATTACTACAGAAGCTACAACTGGAAAAACATACTTACCAATAGCAATGACAAAAGAAATTTGTAAAGTAGCTGTTGGTGATGATCTGGGTAAATGTTTTGGAATTAAAATGATTTATTTCGATTTAGACAAATCAAATATTAGAGCAGAAGCCGCTTTAGATTTAGAAAAAATATTAGATGTTTTGAATCAGAATCCAACCATGAAAATTGACATCCGATCACATACGGATAGCAGACAAACATTCAAATACAATGAAGCACTATCGCAAAGAAGAGCCAAAGCTACCATCGACTGGCTGGTTAAAAATGGTATTAATTCCAATCGATTAACCGGTAAAGGATACGGCGAAACGCAACTCGTAAATAAATGTGCTGATAATGTTACTTGCTCAGAAGAGGAGCATCAACTAAACAGAAGAAGCGAATTTATTATTATAGATTTGTAAGTATTTCAAAAAAAAGCAGAAGACTATCATGAAATGACAGCCTTCTGCTTATTTAAATCCAAACACTTAAAACACAACAAAATTTTAAAATTAATTTGAATTAACCGAAAATAGATAGCAAAAAAATAGTTCAATGAATTCATTAGACTATTTTTTAAACAAACTCTATAAAACATTGAACATGAACTAACAATTTTCAAATGGATATAAATGTAAAAGGCTGCCATTTGGGGATATGGCAACCTTTTAGATTTAAAAAAAAACAAACTCTAACTAAATTTTGGCAAAAATATTGGTGTAATATTTTCTTCCATTTGCTGGATTTTCTTTAATTGCTATTCCAAAATGCGTATGATTGCCTTCTATATTCGCTTTATGACTAGGACTAGCCAACCAAGCATTCAGTACAGCTTGTGGAGTGTTGTAATTATAAGCTATATTCTCACTCACGGTTTTAGCACCTAAAGTATTAATTATGTTTTCTGATCGAGCTACAAAATCATTATGGTTGACAACATTATTAGCAATCATATAATTATCATGCTCTTCTGATTTAAAAGACATATGATTGATTTTTTCTAAAGGATTTAAACCAACACTAACTCTGTGTTTGTTGATCAAGTCCATTGTCTGTAATTCTATTGTATTATAAGAATAACTAACTACTTTTTTTGCAGAAACATCTGCAACTTCAGATTCGTCTGAAGAACATGAATTCATGGTGCATATCACAGTCAATAGCAATAATGCACGAAGTAATGTTGTTTTCATAATGTAGTAGATTAAGTTTAAAGTAGATTGTGGGGCAAACTTCTTTAATAAATAAATAATAGGTTTGTAATTCTTTATCAAACATATTCATTTTATCGTTAAAGTACCAAAAATAATCGATAAACTACATAAAAAAAACATTTAAATATGCATATTTCCTACATTATGGAGAGAGGCGATCTATTTTCCAAGAAAGCTGATTATAAGCACTATACCTGATTCTATCGTGCAATCGATTAGGCCTTCCCTGCCAAAATTCTATCTCTAAAGGGGTTACAAGAAATCCTCCCCAATGCACAGGTCGTGGGATTGGTACATTTTTAAAATCATTCTCCAATTGTTTTAGATTATTTTCTAAAAAGTCACGAGACGGAATAATTTCACTTTGATTAGAAACGATAGCTCCTAGTTTACTGCCATCAGGTCTAGAGTCAAAATAACGATCCGAAGTTTCTTCCGTTGTTCTTTTAGCGATACCTTTAATAATTACTTGTCGTTCCATTGTGTGCCAAAAAAACGATAGACAAATATTAGGATTTTGATCAATTGCCTTACCCTTTTCTGAATTATAATTGGTGTAAAAAACAAACCCTTCTTCATCAAAATTTTTCAACAAAACTACTCTAGCCTTTGGAAACCCATCTAGACCAATTGTAGATACTGTCATGGCATTAACTTCGCTATCTCCTCCAAGGTCCTCTACTTCATGAAACCATGTGTTAAAAAGGCTAATTGGATTGTCTGGTATACTTGATTCTAATAGCTCACTCTTATCGTAAGACTTTCTGTAGTTACTTAAATCGTTCATTGTTATATGTTTTTAAGATTATTCAATAATTATATGATGCATTTTAATAGATTTAGATACAGATAACCGGCTAAGCAAAAAAATTGATTTATTTAAAATTCAAAAATTTTGCCATCATCAGCCAATACAACCTCGGGGAAAATCGCAGCAGCTTCTTCTCTAAAAAAATCAATATTTTCGTATCGAGTTGAATAATGTCCCAGAATTAATTGCTTGACATTCGCTTTTAATGCAATTGTAGCTGCTTCTTTGGATGTGGAGTGTAATGTCTTTTTTGCCAAGCTTTCTTCTGATTGCAAGAAAGTTGCTTCGTGGTACAAAACATCGACATTTTTAATAATAGGAAGTATCGCTTCATGATATGCAGTATCAGAACAAAATGCATATTTTTTTGGAGCAATAGGATCAAATGTCAACTTTGCATTTTCAATTACTTTACCATTATCAAGCGTAATGTCTTTGCCGTTTTTAATATTTTGATAGTAGCAGATATCAATTTTATAATTTTGAACAGCATCCATATTCAATTTTCGCTCTCCAATTTTTTCTTCAAACAAAAAGCCATTGGTGTATACTCGGTGCTTTAACGGGATGGTTTTTACTACTACTTTTTGGTCTTCAAAAATAATTTCACTTTCGTTAGATTCTAATTCATGAAAAAACAAACTATAATTGGGCCAAGAATTGGACAACCTCAACTGTAACTTAATGATTTCCTGAATTCCCTTTGGACCATAAATATGTAAATCTGTAGTTCTGTTCAAGAGTGTAAATGTGGACACTAGACCAATTAATCCAAAAAAATGATCGCCATGTAAATGAGAAATAAAAATATGATTGATTTTCGAAAAACGGATTTTGTTTTTTCGCAATTGCACCTGAGTACCTTCGGCGCAATCAATAAGAAAAATTCTATTTTTTATTTCTAGAATCTGTGAAGTAGGATTCGTAAACGTTCTGGGAGTTGCGGCATAGCAACCTAGTATTGTTAGTTTCAATTTCTAATTTCATTTTAAAAGTTAGGATACAAGTAAATATTGAACAGTACTAGGCTAGTTTTTTAAAACTTATTTACAAACTATCAAGATTTTTTTCCTTGTTGTATTTTTTTATTTTTAAAGCCAGTGAAATTGCTACTAGTAAATTAGCGATTATTCCCCAATAACTGTGTAAATCATTTATTGTTCATAAAGAATACAAATTAAGGCAAAGTAGTATCGTAGCCACCACTAATAAAACAATACTAAGATGAGGCACTTTCCTGATGTTAGTTTTAAAATGCATTACTTGTTTTAAAATCCTAAATCTCTTTCTATTTCTTCCATTTCAATTATGTCATGTGCTTCCAATAAAGACGGAACTACAGTCAGTTTTGCAGGAACTGCATTATAATCAAAATCAGCAGTAACGATAACAAACGATTTTTTAGCTTTTTTATGAAGTTTTGACAACGGCATAAATAATTTAATATCATTTGTAGTCAAATCTGTGTGCTTTAAAAGATCAACAATGATGTTGTGTTTTTCAAATGTTTTATATTGATGCGTAATCTTCATTAGAAAAGAAGTAAAATCACCCTGAGTATCTCTAATGTTAATTGTGTGTCCTTTTTGATCTACTTTCATCTTTATTAATTTTTAGGTCTACTTTTCGTAGATGATTTCACAAATAGCTGTTTTGCATTTTTTTACCTTAAACTATTGAATTTTTGAAGCCAAAAGATAAATTACCGCCATTCTAACAGCGACACCGTTTTCGACTTGGTTTAGAATTACAGATTGATTGGAATCAGCCACTTCGCTAGTAATCTCTACACCGCGATTGATAGGTCCAGGGTGCATAATAACAATCTCTTTGTTCAAGGAGTCTAAAATAGTTTTATCTACACCATATTGCTGTGCATATTCTCGTGTAGAAGGAAAAAAATTCACATCCATTCTTTCGTTTTGCACGCGTAACATATTGGCCACATCGCACCACTCTAGGGCTTTTATCAAATTAGGTTCAACCGTTACACCAAGAGATTCAATATATCTTGGTATAAGCGTTTTTGGTCCGCAAACTTTAACTTCTGCACCTTGCATTTTCAACGCATAAATATTAGACAAAGCAACTCTTGAATGCAAAACATCACCAACAATTACCACTTTTTTTCCACCAACTTCACCTAGTTTTTCGCGAATGGAATAACTATCTAATAATGCTTGTGTAGGATGCTCGTGCGCCCCATCACCGGCGTTTACAATACTGGCTTTTACGTTTTTCGATAAAAAATAAGCAGCACCAGGATTTGCATGACGCATGACTACCATATCAACTTTCATCGAAAGTATATTATTAACGGTATCTATTAGAGTTTCTCCTTTTTTGACTGAAGATTGTGCTGCCGAAAAACTAATAACATCAGCAGATAAACGTTTTTGAGCTAATTCGAATGAGAGTTTTGTTCTAGTACTATTTTCGAAAAAAATATTGGCGATGGTAATATCTCGTAATGAAGGTACTTTCTTGATTGGTCGATTGATAACTTCTTTAAAATGATCGGCTGTTTCAAAAATGAGGTCAATATCATTCTTATTGATGTATTTAATACCTAATAAATGATTTACGCTTAATTCTTTCATTTTTGTTTACGATTATAATTTTTAATAGCTAGTATTGAAACAACCTAACTGGTAATTAAATACACCCCGTCTTCTCCCTCATTTTCTTTCCAACTTACTTTTACTTTTTCATTATTAATCGCATCAACTTGTCGGCCTCTATAATCCGGTTGTATGGGTAAATTGCGGCTGAAACGTCTGTCAATAAGAACTAAAAGTTCAATTTCTGATGGTCGGCCAAATGATTGTATAGCTGTTAAAGCAGAACGAATACTGCGCCCTGTAAATAATACATCATCTATAAAGATGACTTTTTTATTTTCAACGATAAAATTAATTTTGGTTTTATTGGCTTCTAATGGCTTGTCAGTTCTTCTAAAATCATCTCTAAAAAAAGTAATATCGAGATAACCTAGCTGAATTTCTGGAGTTTGATATTCTTTTTCTAAAATTTCTTTTAAGCGCTCAGCTAAAAAAACACCTCGGGGCTGAATTCCTACTAATATTGTATCGGTAAAATCTAGGTGTTTTTCAATTAATTGACAAGCCAAACGATGCAATATGATAGTAACTTCTTTTGCAGTAAGTAATACTTTTTGGCTCATTGTACTTGTGTAATTTTGTTTGTCAAATATACAAATTCAAATGTATCATTTTATAAATAAAAATATAGAAAATGTATGCTCCAATATTTCGACCAGCAGCGATATTTTGAAAGTCAATTTTATAACAATCTATAAAAATTATATAACAAATACTTTCAGGCAAACTGTAATTTTGAAAATTAATAATTAATAGTTTAAAATATAAAACCATGGAAACAAAAATAACAAGAATACTAATGCTGTTACTAATATCCCTTTCATTTACAAGTTGTTCCATTATTGAAGGTATATTTAAAGCGGGAATTGGTGTTGGTATATTTATAGTTGTTGCAGTGATAGCCATTATAATCTTTATTATTAGCAAAATTTTCGGCAGAAAATAAACAACAATACTTTCGAATTAATATTTGAAACCAATTCAAAAAAAAATCTCCCACTATTGCGGGAGATTTTCTACTTTATATAAATCACTTTTTATATGGTATACATTTTAGTTCTTAATTCCTGAACACCTTCGTTATCCAAGTATTCATCAAACGTCATATATCTATCAATAGCTCCATTTGGAGTTAATTCTACTACTCTATTTCCAACGGTTTGAGCAAATTCATGATCGTGTGTGGTGAAAATTACGGAACCTTTATAATTTTTTAATGAGTTATTGAAAGCCGTAATCGATTCCAAATCCAAGTGGTTGGTAGGCTCATCCAGCATTAAAACATTGGCTCTTTCCATCATCATTCGTGACAACATACAACGCACTTTTTCTCCTCCTGATAATACTCTGCAGGTTTTTAAAGCTTCTTCTCCCGAGAAAATCATCTTTCCTAGGAAACTACGGATGTTTACCTCATCACGCTCTTCTTCCGTTTTTACCCATTGACGCAACCAATCTACAAGAGAATAATCGCTTTCAAAAAATGAATGATTATCACCTGGCAAATAGGCTTGGTTAGTTGTAACTCCCCAATCAAAAGTTCCTGAATCTGCGGTTTGATTTGCGTTTAATATTTCATAAAAAGCAGTTGTCGCTCTTGAATCTTTAGAAAAAAGAACAATTTTATCACCTTTTGCCATATTCAAATCGACACCTTTAAACAAAATTTCTCCATCAATAGAGGCGCTTAAGTTTTGTACATTCAAAATTTGATCTCCCGCTTCACGCTCTTGGTCAAAAATGATTGCAGGATAGCGACGGCTTGATGGTTTTATCTCAGAAATATTCAACTTACTAATCATTTTTTTACGAGAAGTAGCTTGTTTAGACTTGGCCACATTCGCACTAAAACGACGAATAAATTCTTCTAGTTCTTGTTTCTTTTCTTCTGCTTTTTTGTTTTGTTGCGCACGTTGTTTTGCGGCTAATTGGCTGGATTCATACCAGAAGGTATAATTTCCAGAATAATGATTTATTTTACTGAAATCAATATCCGAAATATGTGTACAAACTGAGTCTAAAAAGTGTCTGTCGTGAGATACTACAATTACAGTATTTTCATAATTAGCCAAGAAATTTTCTAACCACGCGATCGTTTCAAAATCCAAATCGTTGGTGGGCTCATCCATAATAAGCAAGTCTGGATTCCCGAACAAAGCTTGCGCCAAAAGCACTCTAACTTTTGTTTTTCCTTCCAAGTCCCCCATTAAAGTATAATGATGCTCTTCTGTAATTCCTAGATTAGACAACATTGATGCGGCATCAGAATCAGCATTCCAACCATTCATTTCTTCAAATTGTACTTGCAACTCCCCTATTCTGTCTGCATTAGAATCGTTGTAATCTAAATACAAAGCATCCATTTCTTTTTTGATTGAGTACAAGGTTTTATTCCCCATCATTACGGTCTCCAATACGGTACTCTCATCAAACATGTTGTGGTTCTGGTTTAAAACCGACATCCGTTTTCCTACCTCTAAATGGATATGTCCAGAGGTTGGATCCATTTCACCCGCTATTATTTTAAGAAAAGTAGATTTTCCAGCGCCATTGGCTCCGATAACGCCATAAATATTACCGTGTGTGAAGGTCGTATTTACTTCGTCAAACAAAATTCGTTTGCCAAACTGAACTGATAAATTATTGACTGTTAACATGAATGTTTATTTTATAAAATTTTTGCAAAAATACGAAAAAAATACTGATTTACTGAACTCAAAAAAAATACATTTTTAGCAGTTTTGAATGATAAAATCTAACTTATTTAATTATAATTTCAACTTTATTTCAGGATCATAATGACACTATTTTTTCAAACAAAAGTCAGATTAAATTGAGTCAACTAATTTTTTCAAACTTCCATACACTGCTAATTCTACATCTGAAGGACTTCTTTCATTGCATTTTTCCAATAAATCTTGTAATAACACTTGGTTAACTTTTTGTTTTTTATCTATTACAAGCAAAAGCTGCTGAGATACATCACTTAAACTTTTTGATAAAGGCAACAACGGTAGTATTAGGGGAGCATTAGCACTCAACGCAATTAAATTAGAGTTTAAGGCAATCCACTTCTTGAAAAAATCGGTTACCACAGCTTTATTTTCCTTGATTTTATTCGCTAAATAATTTTTCACAGCGGCATTAAAATCTAGTGCTTCCGGAGCATCCGCGTTACAAGCATCCGCGAATAAGGTTAACGGGGAATGCATGCGGTATTTCTTTCCGCCACCATTGCGTTTGTAATTTTTTAGTGGCTCACAAAGGTTCGAAAAATCATTCAATGCGCGTGTATCTTGGTTGTTGCTGATGTTTCTTAAAATCACTTCTTTGTTTCTAATATGAGTAATTCCAAGTTCTTCTAATCGAAAAGAAATCGTTTTCAACCTTTTGCGCAAGCTGTTCATATCATTTACATCGGCGTTTGACCATAATCGCTCGGCTATTGCGGCGGTTCGTGGCCAAATCCTAGAATCTATATTTAATGGCGTTACAAGTTCGCTCCACATGGCAGCTTCTCCTCCTAAAACCCTTGCTTTTTCCTCTGGAGTAAGAATGATCTTTTTAGGCAAGGGATCATTCAAATAATGACTTTCTAAACCTAGCATCAAATCGATATAAAACCCATTGGACAAAATAGTATTGTATCCGCTTTTTGCAGCTTTGATTAATGCTCCGCCAGCTTCTTGACCTTCATTTGTTCCTCTCCAAGCATGAATTATGGCGTCTTTAGACATGTTTTCGGTCATTATTTCCTCCCAACCCATTAATTTTTTGTTATGTTTTCTTAGCATTGGAATCAACTTCATGTTAAAATATGTTTGCAAATCATTCTTGTTTCCTATACTATTTTCTTTCATAAATTGCTGAATAGTTGGGTTTACCTTCCATTCCTTGCCATTGTTCTCATCACCACCAATATGAAAGTAACTGCCCGGAAATAGTGGGCATACTTCATCAAAAATAGAATTTAATATTTCATATGTTTTAGAATTAGTAGGATCTAAAGTTGCGTTATAAATACCTGAATTACGCTGTACTTCATAGGATACTTTGCTATCACTTACTTTGCTCCCAATTTCTGGATACGCCGTCAACAGTGCCGAAGCATGTCCCGGTACATCAATTTCGGGAACTATTAAAATTCCACGGTCATCTGCATATTTTACAATGTTTTTTATTTCCTCTTGCGTATAAAAATTTCCATCCGAAGCTAATTTTGTTAATTTAGGATGGTTTTTCAATTCAATTCTCCATCCTTGGTCATCGGCTAAATGCCAATGAAAAACATTCATTTTCATGGAAGCCATAGCATCAAGATTTCTTTTGATGACATCAACTGGTTGGAAATGTCGAGCTGCATCTATCATTAGTCCTCTCCAAGTAAAACGTGGTGCATCTGATATTTCAACAATTGGAAAATAATAGGTAGTACTGTTGTTTTGTAGTAATTGCAAAAGTGTTTCTAATCCATGTAAAGCACCTAAATCTGTAGTTGCATCGATTGCTATTCTACTGGAAGTAACTGTTAGCCGATAACTTTCGTCTTCATTGATTTCTATTTTTCCATTTCGAGTACAATTTATTTGTAATTCGGCTTCGGGATATTCATTGGTTTTAGTCAAAAAGGCTTGCTCTAAAAACAATCCTGTTCTGCCATCCAATCGACGTAAAAAGTTAGTTGCACCAATAAAAATTCTACCATTTGGTTCCCCTGTAATATTTATTTTAAAGCTCTTGCTTAAAGCAAAAGTACCTTCGGTTAAATTTATATTTTGAGGCCAAGGCATAAGGTTCAATTGCTCTTTTTGTATTTGAGCATTTGAAACCATGCCAGCAAATAATAGAATTAAAATGAATTTCATAAGAAGTTGGTATTGTAGATTTTTAAAATTTCGATAAACGCACAGTTATATTTAGAGAATAGGTTTTAAAATAATAGGTTCAAATACACTTCTGCTTTATTTTTAAAGTACACTTTCTACTTTATTTTTTAATGATTGTTAAAGATACCTTTTTTAAATAGCGAGAAAAAAACAAATTGACAGTTCCTAAAAAGTAGGTCGTAAAATTATTGTATTCTCTAAATTTAAACTCAATATTACAAAATAACCCAATACTCTAATTTGTAGCCTGTTCTTTAATTGTTTTGCATGCAGTAAACTTTGAAAAAAAAGCAGACATTTAGAACAAAAAATGGTTATTTAATAATTATATCAACATTTAGCGTGATTTATTTTTTTTTAATTTACTTAACAAATATATTTACAATCTTGCAATCGAATCAAATTCAATTCAATAATCATTAACCAAATTAAACCTATGAATTCAGAACAAACTAAGTCCAATAATTCCGCACTTTATACGCTAATTACCGTATTTTTCTTCTGGGGATTTATTGGAGCATCAAACGGAATTTTCATTCCATTTTGTAAAGCTAAATTTGGCTTAGACCAGTTTCAAAGTCAACTTATTGATTTTGCTTTTTATGGTGCGTATTATGTTGGAGCTTTATTGCTTTTCATATTTAGTAGTATTGCCAAAAAAGACATTCTAAACGGATGGGGATTTAAAAAAGGAATTATTTATGGATTACTGATCAGTACTTTGGGTGCTGTATTAATGATAGTAGCAGTAACTCAAGGTAGTTACCTTTTTATTCTTGGAGCTTTATTTATAGTAGCACTTGGTTTTTCATTGCAACAAACATCAGCTCAACCTTTTGCAGCATCCCTTGGAGAACCGCATTCAGCATCCAGTAGATTAAATCTTGCGGGAGGTATAAATTCATTAGGAACCACAATTGGTCCAATCGTAGTTTCTATTGCTCTGTTTGGAGCAATACCTTTAATTGAAGTAGATGACAAATTCATAAAAAGATTTGCACAAAAAGCGGATTCACTTGATTCAATGATTACTTTATATATTGCTGTTGGTGGTCTTTTCTTATTAGCAGCAGCCTTATTTAATTTTTCTAAAAAATTACCTTCAGGAAAAAGTGACTCAACATTTAAAACAGCAAATAAAGCTATGAAAACGCTGATTGCAATTACGGTAACATTAATAGCTATTTTTGCTTTCATATTTTCTAGATACGAAGATGCTGACTTTATCCAACATTTTATCACAAACAACGAAAAAGATTATTTAGGATTAGCATTAACCGCTACAACACTTTTAGTCATTGTTATTGGATTATTATTTGCTAATACAACAGCACAAAAAAATCCTGAAGGATGGGGCGCCATGAAATACCCGCAATTGGTTTTGGGAATGCTTGCCCTTTTCTCTTATGTAGGTGTCGAGGTTACAATAGGAAGTAACCTGGGTGAGTTATTGAAAACGGATGTGTTTGGATCCATTACTGGTCCTGCACTTGCACCCTATATGTCTATGTACTGGGGAAGTTTAATGATTGGTCGTTGGGCTGGTGCTATTACCGTTTTTAACCCATCATCACAATTAAAGAAAATCTTATTAATCGTAGTTCCTTATATCGCTTTTGGCGTGGTATTGGCCGCTAACGCAATTTCTGGTCAAGATGTAACACCGTTATATGCTTACGCATTCGTGATTTTGTTTCAAATTACTGGTTTCTTTTTAGGGAAAGATCAACCATCAAGAACCTTAATGATATTTGGTTTAATGGGAATGACAGCCATGCTTATTGGTTTATTCACTACTGGAACAATAGCTATTTTTGCTTTTATGAGCGGTGGATTATTCTTAAGCATTATGTGGCCATCTATTTTCTCATTGGCAATTGCAGGATTAGGTAAATACACTTCGCAAGGTTCTGCCTTTTTGGTTATGATGATTCTAGGTGGTGGAATTATTCCGCCATTACAAGGAAAACTAGCCGATATCATCGGAATTCATGCTTCCTACTTTATTCCTGTTTTATGTTTTGCATTCATCGCATTCTACGGATGGAAAGTAATTGGAATTTTAGAAAAACAAGGAATCGGAAAAGAAATAGAAGTTGGTGGAGGACATTAATTTCATTACAAACTAACCAAAACCAAACCAACCAAAAAACTCCCATTATGCTAAGCAAAATGGGAGTTTTTATTTATTCCGAAATAGGTAATCTGCAATATTAAATCTATTTATTTCCTTTCTCGAAATCAGCAACAAATTGCGCCAATCCAATATCCGTCAAAGGATGTTTCAATAAGCCATAAATTGCCGAAAGTGGTCCCGTCATTACATCAGCACCAATTTTAGCACAGTTTACAATGTGCATTGTGTGACGCACTGAAGCTGCAAGAATTTGAGTTTCATACCCGTAATTATCATAAATCAGTCTAATTTCTTCAATTAAAGCCAAACCGTCTGTAGACACATCATCCAAACGACCAATAAATGGAGAAACGTAAGTAGCACCCGCTTTAGCTGCTAGTAAAGCTTGCCCAGCAGAAAATACTAAAGTGACGTTTGTTTTAATTCCTTTGTCAGAAAAGTATTTAGCCGCCTTAACACCCTCTTTGGTCATTGGCAATTTAACCACAATTTGCTCGTGTAAATCTGCTAATTCTTCGCCTTCTTTAATCATTCCGTCATAGTCAAGCGCATTTACCTCGGCACTAACATCACCATCAACAAGGTTACAAATATCTACATAATGTTTCAAAATGCTGTTTTTTCCTGTAATGCCCTCTTTGGCCATCAACGAAGGATTTGTTGTAACGCCATCCAAAACGCCTAATGCTTGTGCTTCCTTAATTTGAGCTAAATTAGCCGTGTCAATAAAAAATTTCATAATATATAATTTAATTGTGTGTTTCTAATTCTTTGGGCGTGACCCTCCGTAAAAACTTCGGGTCAGGCTTTCCGCTGTATCCTCGCTAAAAAGCGAGGGATGCCGCTGCAATCCTTCACGCAAATTGCGTACAAAATTACAACTTATAATTACTTAAGAGAATTCTTTTTATTCAATTCTTGCAATTCATTTCTAATTTCCTCTAATAAATTAAGTGTATCTTCTCTATAAAGTTCAGCATTATTAATTTTATTACTTAATGATTTCAGAATATAATATACAGTAAAAAATATTCCAGCAATAATTAATATGCTAAAAAAAATTGGTAAATAATCGGCAATAATACTCATAGACTAAATTTTATAATGGTTCATAAGCATTTTTTCATATACTTTATCCGGAAGAATTCGCTTCAAGACAATCGAAAATTTTTGTATCAGAGCGCCTACTTTATAATGAATTTTGGGACTTGGATTTTGAATAATAGTATAAATGGCCGCTGCCATTTCATTAGGATTACCACCATTGTCTACATGTGCATTCATTGTTTTTAATGAAGTTCCGTAGGTTTGCTCATAAGCAGATCCTTTCAATACAGGTGCGTGAAAACGACCTGCTGCAATATTGGTTGCGAAATCTCCTGGTGCCACATTTGTTATAGCAATCCCAAAGGATTTTACTTCCATACGCAACGACTCTGTTACCAATTCAAGCGCGCCCTTTGAAGCGGAGTAAATACTGCGATACGGTAACCCCATGTAGGCCGCAATAGAGGTAATATTAATAATCAACCCAGATTGTTGTGTGCGCATTTGTGGCAATACCGCTTGCATCACTGCGATAGGACCAAAGAAATTAGTCTCAAAATTGTTCTTAATCTCTTGCATCGGAATTTCTTCTAGTGGTCCCGTAATACCAATACCTGCATTGTTAATTACTACATCCAGTCGACCAGTGAGCGCTATAACTTTGGCAACAGCCGCTTGAATGGATTCTGTATCACGGACATCCAAAGTCACTAAAGGAAAGACTGAATTCGAGATGCGGTCTGGGTTTCTGCTAGTACCATAAACGATAAAGCCTTTTTGATGCAGATACTCCCCCATCGATTTCCCAATTCCTGACGAACCGCCTGTTATTAAAACTACTTTACCCATTAGTATTGCTATTTGTGCTAGAAGAGTCCAAAAATAAAAAAATCCTCCCGAAGGAAGACCAAATATTGTTTTAAATTTCGAAAAGAATCTGAAAATCAGTTAAATAAAAAATGGCAAGCGACCTACATCGCACCGCTCAACCACGTACCCTTGCTATGTTCCCATCCTGGGGGAGTCTGCAGGAGCTGGTCGTGTAGGACTTGCCGGTGCAAATATACAACCTTTTTATATTTTCGCAAGAGCTTTAATCATTAAAAATATCGTTGTATATTGGTACATCAAAAAAAGAAACTATGAGAAATTATAACTTGCTATCTATCATTTTATTAGGAATCACCTTAGCCAGCTGTTCAGACACAAAAAAAAATGAAAATACTTTATTTCCCTTTGATAATTCAAAATTCAAGGAACTATACAACCCAAAAGAGTCGCTTTCATTGTCAATTTTGAACTCAAATTCTAAAACTATTGACAGCATCATCTATTATGTAAATGATAAAAAAGTTGGTTCAAAAAAAGGAGTTGAGAAATTGTCTTTTGAACTTAAAGATCAAAAACTAGGATATCAAAACCTCAAAGCAATAGTCTACTATGAAGGTCAAAATGCTGAGGCCAGTACAAGAGTAGAATTAGTTTCAGACATTCAACCTAAATTATTAAAATATACTATTCTCAATACGTATCCGCACGATACATTAGCCTACACACAAGGATTAGAGTTTTATCGTGACACTTTATATGAAGGAACGGGTCAATATGGTAAATCTAGTTTACGAAAAACAGATTACAAAACGGGAAAGGTTTACAAACAAACTGACCTTGATTCCAAATACTTTGGAGAGGGAATTACAATTCTGAACAATAAAGTATACCAACTAACATGGCAAAATAATGAAGGATATGTTTATAACGCAGATACGTTCCAGAAAGAGAAAACGTTTACGTATTTTAAACCTATTGAAGGATGGGGATTGACAAATGATGGGAAAAATTTATACCAATCGGACGGAACCGAAAAAATCTGGATTATGGATCCAACTACCTTAAAAGAAGTAGATTATTTGAACATTTACTCTTTTGAAACTAAGATAAAATCCATTAATGAACTAGAATGGATCGATGGGAAAATTTACGGTAATGTGTATCAAAAAGATGCCATCGCCATAATAAACCCTAAAAATGGTGCCGTAGAAGCGATCATCGATCTTGCCGGTTTAAAGAAAAAAATCACAAAATTACCAGATACCGATGTCCTTAACGGAATCGCTTACAATCCTAAAACGAAAACCATTTTTGTAACTGGAAAAAATTGGGATAAAATGTTTGAAATTAAAATTTCAGAATAACAGTATCTAAATGATCACATTAATTGTAAATATTAAAGAATTATTGCAGGTTCGGGAAACAGCAATCGATAAAGTTTGTGGTACCGAAATGGCCATTCTTCCCACAATTAAGAATGCTTTTTTAGTAATTAATGACAACCTAATTGCAGATTTTGGTTCGATGGATCATTTGCCTAAAATAAACGCAGATAAAACTATTGATGCAACAGGAAAAATCGTTTTACCCTCTTGGTGTGACAGTCATACGCATATTGTTTATGCGGGTAACCGCGAACAAGAATTTGTAGATCGAATCAATGGTATGACTTATGAAGAAATTGCCAATCGTGGTGGTGGAATCCTAAATTCAGCAAAAAAACTCAATGAAACTGCCGAAGAAGAAATTTACAATCAATCAAAAATTCGGCTCGAAGAAATGATGCGTTTGGGAACTGGAGCAGTAGAAATTAAATCTGGCTACGGATTAACAGTTGATGGTGAGTTAAAAATGCTTCGAGTAATTCAACAATTATCTCAAAACTTTCCAATTACTATCAAAACAACATTCTTGGGCGCTCACGCTTTCCCATTAGAATTTAAAGAAAACCATAAAGGCTATATTGATTTAATAATTAATGAAATGCTTCCTGAAATTGCTAAAAATAAACTAGCAGATTTTATAGATGTCTTTTGTGAAACTGGATATTTTTCAGTGGAGGAAACCGAACAAATTATGGAAGCAGGAATTCAATTTGGCTTAAAACCAAAAATTCATGTCAATCAGTTTAATTCGATTGGCGGAATTCAGGCTGGTGTAAAATACAAGGCCCTTTCTGTAGATCATCTTGAAATAATGAAACCAGAAGATATTGAAGCGTTAAAAAATACGGAGACAATGCCTGTTGCATTACCTTCATGCTCTTATTTTTTGAGTATTCCTTATACTCCAGCACGAAAAATGATTGCAGCGGGACTTCCATTAGCACTCGCAACGGATTATAATCCAGGTTCTACTCCATCCGGAAATATGAACTTTGTTGTAGCTACTGCTTGTATTAAAATGAGAATGACACCCGACGAAGCCATAAATGCTGCTACAATAAACGGAGCTTATGCTATGGGGATATCTGAAACCCACGGAAGCATTACCATTGGTAAAAAAGCCAATCTAATTATTACCAAACCTATTCCCTCCTACAATCAAATTCCTTACGCTTTTGGCAGTAATCTAATTGAAACTGTATTGATTGAAGGTGAAATTTTTTCATAAAAAAAGAGGAACATTACGTTCCTCTTTTGATTTTTATTTTCTAATTTTCTTATTTCAAAGTAAAACTAGTTTTTGAAACCAATTGATTTTTTTCAAAAATATTTACATAATAAGTTCCTTTTGGAAAATCTTTACCTCGCAAGTTCTCTGTTACATCAATAGTTTTATTTTCGTAATTAATATTCGAAATAAAACTATACACGAGAGTATCGTCACCAAAAGTTTCTGATTTCTTGTCTCCTAGAACATTGTTTTTACTATCGATAACCTGAACGTAATATGATTTTGTACCTGATTGTGCAACTTGATTTTCTGCAATTGTGTAACTTATTCTTAGAACATCAGCTCTGCTCGCTTTATCAGTAGAAACCTCTTTACCAGAGCTTTTCAATTTAAATGCTGAACCCCTTGTGTTCAACACCGTCAATTTAGCTGCCTTTTCTACAACTCTAGATAATTCTTCATTTTGTCCAGTTAGCGCTTCGTTGTATTTCTTAGATTCGCCTAGCACTACAACGGTACTATCACGTTGTGCGGTAAGTGTTGTATTTGCCTTTTTTAACTGATCATTTTCAGCTATTAAAACCTTCATGTTTCCTTGTAAAGAATTGTATTGCGATCTGTATTTAGCTAAAGATGCAACATCTCCTTTTGACTTATTTAAATCAGACATCAAGTTAACTACTTTGTCTCTTTCTTGAATTAATTCATCAGACATCGATGTGTTTTCTGCAATAGCAGCATCGTAAGTCGATTTTAATTCTTCCAGATCCTTCATCACTGTTTCTTTATCGCTTAGTGTGGTTTTCAATTCTGTTTTTACGGTTTCGGTATCTGAAGTCAATTTAAAAATATAAACCAAACTCCCCACTAATAATATAGCTAATATTGCTACAACCGCTTTGAGACTTGAACTACTTTTTTGATTTTCCATTTTTAGTTTTAATTTAATTTATTTTACAAATTTAACAATATATAACCACCTCATAACGTCAGTTAATGTATTTATATTATTTTTGATGAAAAATATTTTTTTTAATGGAAAAAATAATACCATTTACCATCAAAGATCTTGCGAAGATTACGAACCATCGCAGTGGTGAAATCAAATTTGGTGAGAAAATGATAACTGTACCAAAAGACACTGATCCATTAACGTTTCTTACAACTTGTGAAGCAAAATATGTGTTGTTTGGAATCCCAGAGGATATAGGCATTAGAGCGAATTTCGGTAGACCTGGCGCTGCTTCAGCTTGGGATAGTGCCATTAAAAGTATTGCTAACATCCAGCACAATCGATTTTGCAAAGGAAACCAACTTTTTATTTTAGGCCAACTGAATGTTAGTGCCGAAATGAAAGAGGTAGAGCATTTGGATTTTAATGATATTGACGATCGTTCTAAACTGAGTCAATTGGTAGAAAAAATTGATAAAGATGTTTCTCATATTATTTTTAATATTATTAAATTAGGAAAAATTCCTATAATAATAGGAGGCGGACACAATAATGCTTACGGAAATATTAAAGGTTCGGCTCTAGCCAAAGGAAAACCAATCAATGCCATAAACTTTGATGCGCACTCCGATTTTAGAATTTTAGAGGGACGACATAGCGGGAACGGTTTTTCGTATGCTTTTGAAGAAGGGTTTTTAAAAAAATATTTTATTTTCGGTTTACACGAAAATTACACTTCAAAAAGCGTCTTAGATATTATAAAAAAAATAGAAGATCGTGTACGATACAATACCTACGATAGCGTAAACATTCGAAAAGAAAAAGATTTCAATCAAGAAATGGCTCTAGCTTTAGAGTTTATAAATGACGATTTTTTTGGAATTGAAATTGATTTAGATTCCATTCCAAATATTGCCTGTAGTGCAATGACTTTGAGCGGTTTTTCAGTGGAGCAACTTCGTCAATTCATTTCTTACTTTGCAAAAAATAAAAACGCAACCTACTTGCATATTTGTGAGGGTGCGCCTGATCTAGGTGAAGAAAAAAACAATCACTTGATAGGTAAACTTATAGGTTACTTAGTCACCGATTTCATGAAATCAAATTCAATTTAATCCGTACTGAAGGTACAGTTTTGTATTTAATTTGTAGTGATTCAACTCTTAAATCCTATATAAAAAACCATCAAAAATAATAATCCTATCTTTGTTGCACTATTTCTGTACTTATTACAGGATATTTAATACCAAAAATATGTTATTCGAAGATTTATCACTTTCTAAAAGTATACAAAAAGCCGTATTTGAGCAAGGCTACCTTAACCCTACTCCCATTCAAGAACAATCAATACCAATTGTATTATCAGGCAGAGATTTAATTGGTTGTGCTCAAACAGGAACAGGAAAAACAGGTGCATTTGCCATACCAATTATTCATCAATTACACCGAATTGTTGGTTCTTCAAAGAAAGCAAAACAAATTCGTGCCTTAGTGGTAACACCTACCAGAGAATTAGCAGTGCAAATTGGACAAAGTTTTGATACGTATGCAAAATACACCAATCTGACTCAGCTTACGATTTTTGGTGGAGTATCACAAAATCCACAAGTAGATACTTTAAAAAATGGGGTTGACATTTTAATCGCGACACCAGGGCGTTTGCTAGATTTACATAAACAAGGTTTCATCGATTTAGACCACTTACATGCTTTAGTACTCGATGAAGCTGATCAAATGCTTGATATGGGATTTGTAAATGATGTCAAGAAAATTGTAAAGCTTACGCCAAAAAACAGACAGACCTTATTTTTCTCGGCTACAATGCCAATTGCCATCCGAGAATTAGCTGAAATGTTTTTGACTGATCCTGCAACTGTTAGTGTTTCGCCTGTATCATCAACCGCTGAAAATGTAGAACAACGAGTATATTTTGTTGAAAAGGGTGAAAAAAGAAACTTATTATACCACCTGATTAATACTGAAAAGCTAACGGATGTTCTAGTATTTTCGAGAACCAAACACGGTGCTGATAATGTTGTAAAAGCGTTGCGAAAAAATAATATCGCTGCAGAAGCCATTCATGGTGACAAATCACAAAATGCAAGACAACGCGTATTAGATGCTTTCAAGAATAAAGAAGTTGGTGTATTAGTTGCTACTGATATTGCTGCACGAGGAATTGATATTGACCAATTACCCGTTGTTATCAACTTTGATCTACCAAATATACCTGAAACCTACGTGCACCGAATTGGTCGTACTGGACGTGCTGGAAATGGTGGTATTGCAATCTCTTTTTGTAGTAAAGATGAACATACCTACTGGAAAGACATTCAAAAACTTATAAAAGTAGATGTAAAAACGGTTAGTGATCATCAATATCATTGGCATTCTGGAAGTCCTGAACTGCCGGCAGGTTCACAGCAAAAAAATTCAAACCGAAGCGGAGGAGCACACAAATCAAGAAAATCGGAAGTTTCTAAACAAAATAAAAAACGTTGGTATTGATCTAGTATATATTCTAACATAAAAAACGCCTTTTGTTTTGGTAACAAAAGGCGTTTTTATTTTTAATTTTTTGATTGCTTGTTTAATGCAACTTGATTTTGTGTGTCGTACTATTTTTTTGATTTAGAAGTTAGTATTTTGATAATTTCAAATAATTTAAAGGAGTCAAATGGTTTTATTATAATGTCATTGATTCCTGCTGAAAGTGCTTCTTCGGTAATTTCAGCTTTATTAAAGGCTGTTAATGCTACAATAGGAATATCAATTCCTTTGAGCCGAATTAGTTTTGTAGTTTCAAAACCATTGATTAACGGCATGTTTATATCCATTAAAATTAAATCGAAATTCTCCTTTTCTAAAATATCTAAGGCATCATATCCATTGTCTACAACACTACATTTGTAATTATTTTTTTCAATTGTTTTTCGGGTAATCATTTGATTTATTCGATTATCCTCCACTACCAAAACATGTATCATTTGTGTGGAACTAATTTCTACTTGTATGTTATTAATAATTTCGGCCGTTCGTTCCATATTGTGTTCAAACGCAATTACAAATTGAAATTCAGTTCCTTTCCCAACAGAACTTTGAAGTGAAATATCACTATCAAAAAGGCCTAAAAGCTGCTTAACAATAGAAAGCCCTAAACCAGTTCCTTGATAATCTGTTTCTTTTCTATTAACTTGCACAAATTTATCAAAAATCTTTTCTTGATCTAAAGGGTCAATTCCAATCCCATTATCTTGAATTTTAAATTCTAAAAAATAAAAATTGTTCTCCACCTTTGCCAGATTAACATGGATACTTACTACTCCATTTTTTGTGAACTTTAATCCATTACTGACTAAATTCATAATGATTTGAGAAAGGCGTAACTTATCTCCAATTAAATACTCTGGAATGCGATCATCAATATTCACAATGATTTCGTTGGCATTGGTTTTAGCCATAAAGGAGAGCGAACTTTTAATCATTTCAATTTCATCAGAAATATTAAAAGTTAAACTTTCCAGGACAATTCTATTATCTTCAATTTTATTTATTTGCAAGATATCATTCACTAATGATAATAAATAACGCGCTGAAAATTTTAAAGAATTTAAATGCGGACTATTAACTAGTTCTTTATGCTCATCCAGCAACATATTAGTAATTCCAACTACACCATACAAAGGGGTTCGTAACTCATGACTTATTGTAGAAAAAAATTGTGCTTTTAGCGCAGATACTTCTTCTATTTTTTCTTTGGCAGCTAAGAGTTCTGTATTGGTTTGAGACAGCTTTATGTTCGCTTTTTTCTTAAAACTATTATTTTTGAATAAGGTATAAAGTAATACTATTAAAATACAAACAATCAGAACAAACAATCCTACAATGATTTTTGATTTGCGAATACTTTGTTCTTGTGCCAGTTTCTCTGATTCAATTTTATCAATTTCTCTTTTGTAGGCATCTAATTCTAAATTTATACCTACTAAATTAGCTTTTTCAAGCTTTTCTTTGTTGTATAAATCGTTGGTGATAGTATTGTAAAGTGTAAGATTTTCATACGCCTTTTTGTAATCGCTATTTTTCAACAAATGTTTAGAATACTCCAGGTAAGAATACGATAAATCAGACTTCTCATTTCCTTGATTTCCAAATTTAATGGCTTCTTCAAAAAAGGAACTAGCAGCATCTTGATTCCCTTTATTTGAAGAATACATCCCATTCAACAAATTTACTGCGACTACAGTACTTTCATCTCCAAATGTTTTGTTGTATTTGTTGATAAACTCTAAACTTGGGAAACCTTTTTCAAAAAAACCACTATCAAAATAAGCCCAAGCAATATTTAATTTAGTCATAAAAACCTGATAATTATCAGCTAATTTTTGGCTATAAATTAATGAATTCTTGTAATAGTTGATTCCTTTATCATATTGCATTTTCTCAAAACAATAAATATTACCTAAATTATTAAAGATTTTTTTTCTTAAGGTATCATTATTTGTTTCTTGAGCATAAGAAAGGCTCCTGTTGTAAAAAAATATTGCTTTATCAAACTCAGCCATCTCCGCATAATTTCCAGCAATAATTGTATAAGAAATGGCTGCAGATCGTAAATCATTACTTATCATGGCTGAACGAAGTGCCACTTTAGAAATATTTAGCGATTTCTCAAAATTAGCATTCTTTAAGTAGCGGGATGCTTTATCGTTTAATTTGGTGATTTCTTGCTGAGAATATACTTTTGTTTGCGCGAATGAATCTCCGCCAAAAAGATATACACCAAAGATTAAAATTAAAACAATACGTAGATGTTGCATAAACAAATAATATTTATCAAATATACATTTTATTGTTAAAAAATAAAGGAATAATTATATCGTATCTATTAAAATAAATTGAATATGTGTAATTTTAAAAAGGTGATTAATTGTGCTAAAAACGAATCATTTAAATTTTATAAAAAAACCCGTTCAATTGCTTGAACAGGTTTCATATGATAAGTGCATTTATAAAATACTTTCAATTATTATTACACTGGCAAAACTTCATTATCATTTTCATCGTCACCTTCCCACTGCCCAACAACTGATGTAGCTAAAGCATTTCCTAAAACATTTGTGGCGCTGCGGAACATATCACAAAAATGGTCAATTGGCAAAATTAATGCGATACCTTCAATTGGAATATCAAACATTCCGCACGTAGCGGCAACTACAACTAAACTCGCTCTTGGAACACCTGCAATCCCTTTGCTGGTAAGCATCAAAACTAAAAGCATAGTCATTTGAGTTCCTAAATCTAAATCAATTCCGTAGGCTTGAGCTATAAAAATACTAGCAAAAGTCATGTACATCATACTACCATCTAAATTAAATGAATACCCTAATGGCAACATAAAAGAAACTATTTTATGTTTAACACCAAAGCGTTCCAGCTCCTCTGTCAATTTTGGAAAAACGGCTTCACTGCTCGTTGTTCCAAAAGCAATAATTAAAGGACTTACAATTCTTTTAAGTAAAACAGTCATTCTACTTTTTAGAAAAATATATCCCACCACTATCAATACCAACCAAAGCGAAGAAATACCAACTAAGAAAGAACCAAAAAACTTAAAATAAGTAATTGCTAATTCTTGAAAATCTCGTACTGCAAATACGCCAGCTATAGCTCCAAAAACTCCAATTGGAGCAAATTTCATCACATAATTCACCATTTTTAGTACAATGTGTGATGTTTTATCTAAAGCATTGATAACAGGCTTAACATAATCTCCTAATGAAGCAGCAGCTAAACCGAAGAAAATAGAAAAAATTACAATTTGCAAAATTTCATTGGTAGCTAATGCTTCAAAAATACTTTTAGGTACAATATGCTCAATAAAATTTTCAAAAGATATATTTTGAGTTTTCGCTGTTACATCAGCTGCAGTACCCAAATCTATATTTGATAAATTAAGTCCCACTCCAGGTTTTAATAAATTTACAAACAACATCCCTAACAACAATGAGATAAACGAGGCTGTAAAAAACCAACCCATCGCTTTACCACCAATTCTTCCTACTGCTTTGATATCACCTAATTTTGCAATTCCTACAACGAGTGTTGTAAAAACAAGAGGTGAGATAATCATTTGCACCAACCTAATAAATATTGTTGCTAATATTTTAACTTTTGCACTAAAACCTTGAGCTGCTTCAGCTGATATTGAATTATGGATAACGATGCCAAGAATAGCACCTAACACCATTGCAATTAATATTTGTCCTGTTAATCCCGAAAAAAAGGATGGTTTTTTGGTTGTTTTGGTATTCATTAAATTGGTTTTTAGATTAAATTTATTCTATATTTTCATACAAATACTTCTCAAGGCAAGAACTTTAGTTAACTAAATTACCTTGTATTTTTTATTAAGAAATGGAGGTAAGAAAATAAAAAGAAAAACGTAACGATTAATTATAAATAAGTTTTGTTTATCAAATAAAAATCGGCTAAGACGATAGCTGCCATGGCTTCAACAATAGGCACTGCGCGCGGCACCACACAAGGATCATGACGCCCTTTTCCTGTCATCTCAGTAATTGCACCTGTATTGTCTAATGATTCTTGTTTTTGCATAATTGTGGCCACAGGCTTAAACGCAACACGGAAATAAATATCCATACCATTGCTAATTCCGCCTTGTATGCCTCCTGAAAGATTCGTTCTGGTGCTACCATTTGCATTAAACAAGTCGTTATGTTCACTTCCTTTCATCTGTGATCCTTCAAAACCACTTCCAAATTCAAATCCTTTTACAGCATTAATTGAAAGCATTGCTTTTCCTAATTCAGCATGAAGTTTATCAAAAACGGGCTCGCCAAGTCCTAAAGGTACATTTTGAATTACACAGGTCACAATTCCGCCTACAGTATCTCCTTGTTTTCTAATATCTCGAATATAATCCTCCATTACAACTGCAGTTTCTGCGTCTGGACAACGAACAGGATTTTTTTCTATGTTTGAAAAATCTAATTCTTGATAGGATTTCTCCAAAAAAATTGGCCCTACTGAGGAGACATAGGCATTAATTTTAATCTCTGAAAGCATTTGTTTGGCTACAGCTCCTGCCACTACTCTACTTGCAGTCTCTCTTGCAGAACTTCGTCCGCCACCACGATAATCTCGAATACCATATTTTTTTTCATACACATAATCAGCGTGGCTGGGTCTGTAATTGTCTTTTATATGAGAGTAATCATCTGATTTCTGATTAGTATTAGGAATAATGAACCCAATAGGTGTTCCTGTAGTTTTACCTTCAAAAATCCCAGATAGAAATTGAACATCATCTGGTTCTTTGCGCTGGGTAACGATCGCGGACTGTCCCGGTTTTCTTCGAGACATTTCCATTTGAATGGCATCAAAATCTATCGATATTCCTGGAGGACAGCCATCAATTATACCACCTAGCGCCTCACCATGTGATTCACCAAAAGTTGTTAACCTAAAAAGAGTTCCAAAACTGTTTCCTGCCATTATATTACGTTTTGAACAAAAGTACCATTTTACTTCAAAGGTAAAAAGTTTATACCCACATTTTAGAATAAAGATTCAAACGGTTTTAGACATTTATTGTTATAAAATTAACTTTGTGTTGCATTTCTTAACGCACTTTTTGATTTCATTCACTAAAAATTCAATTATTTTGATAAACTTTAAATTCAAAAAACCATTGAAAAAAAGAAAAGTCGAGTTGGTGGTGATTTCTGATGTACATCTGGGAACTTTTGGCAGTCATGCGAAAGAACTATACAATTACTTAAATTCTATAAAACCAAAAACGCTTATATTAAATGGAGACATTATTGATATATGGCAGTTTAGAAAATCCTATTTCCCAAAAGCACATCTAAAAGTTATTCAAAAAATAATAGGTTTTGCTACAAAAGGAACTAAAATATACTACATCACAGGCAATCACGATGAAATGCTTCGGAAATTTAGTGATATCAACATGGGTAATTTAGTTTTAGTAGATAAATTAGTACTAGAACTTGATGGTAAAAAAGCATGGATATTTCATGGAGATGTATTTGATTCGTCTGTTCAACATTCAAAATGGATTGCTAAACTTGGCGGCTTAGGATATGATTATTTAATACTTTTGAATCGTTTTGTTAATTGGTGTTTGTTTAAAATAGGAAAAGAGCCTTACTCATTTTCTAAGAAAATAAAAGCTAGCGTAAAAAAAGCAGTAAAGCACATCTCTGATTTTGAAGAAACAGCAACAGAGCTAGCTATTGAAAAAAAATATGATTACGTTATTTGTGGACATATACATGAACCAAAAATGATTTATAAAGAAAACAAAAACGGGAAGATATTATATTTAAATTCAGGTGATTGGATAGAGAATTTAACGGCATTGGAGTACAATAAAAAACGATGGAAGATTTATAATTATTGTGAAACTGATCCTGTTGAAGAGGAGAATCTTTTTGAAATGGAAGATGTTTTAAGCAATCAAATTATGGCATCAGCGCTTTTTTCCAAACAAAACATCTTATAATTAAAAATTTAATTGCTGCTGTTATTTTTACAAAAACGTAAATTATATAACTTTTATAGAAAATTTTATAAGACATGCTCTCAACTTAATTATAAATTTGTACCTATAAAAACAGACTTATGAAAAAAATTATTTTATCGGCAATTATGTTAATTGGATTAGCATTTACCGCACAAGCACAAGACATCTCAAAAAACGCATTAGGTTTACGTTTTGGTAGTAATAATGGTTTCGGTGGTGAACTTACTTACCAAAGAGCCTTAGGAAGCAACAACAGATTAGAACTTGATTTAGGTTTGAGAAACAGAAGTAACTATAATAACAGTAGTTATGATGATAATGCACTAAAATTAACAGCTTTGTACCAATGGGTATGGAACATTGATGGTGGTTTTAACTGGTATGCTGGTGTAGGTGGTGGAGTAGGAAACTACAGCTATAACATTGATGGTAATAAATACAGTGATACTTTTGTATATGCTGCTGGAAATATCGGTATTGAATATGACTTTGATATTCCTTTGTTAATCTCTTTAGATTTCAGACCTGAGTTTGGTGGAAATGGATACTACAAAGACAATTATGGTTCTGATGTAGCTTTAGCATTGAAATATCAATTCTAGTATTTTAGACAATATATTAAAACGCCACTAGAAATAGTGGCGTTTTTTTTATTTAAAAATAATATCTTTCTTAGAATTTATTTTGACTACACAAAAAGGATTTGTAAAAGCTTGTGTAACCATACTACCTGGTTCCGGGCTAGTTTCTTTTATAGTGATAACAATATTTTTATCGGTTTCAACTACAGTATCAATACCTATACTATAACCTCCCGTGGATTTTTCTCCCATATTCAAAACTAAAAAATTAGAAGTCTGAACATCATTTGGATTAATTTTATTTTTTAAATTTTCATCATTCTGTAACATGGCTATTTGATTCGGTTCAGAAAGGATTTCAAAAAAACGAATACTTGCACCTCCATTTGACTGCTGTGTCAAGACTTCAAATAAAGAATTATTCTCGGAATTTTTTGTTGCTTTTGTTCCGCAGGAAACTAAAGCTAAAGCTACTAATGACACTACTATTTTTTTCATTGCTAGATTTTATTGATTAATAGATCAAAATGTAGGTCTTACTACATTCTATTATTGAAAAATATAAAGTCTATGCGTATTTTTCTATGGCTTTTTTATACAAAGCCTCATAAAGTGGCAATATGTTTTTGATATCAAATTGTTTCGCAACTGCCAATGCATTTTCTTTAAATTTTTGCAGAATAACTTCATCTTTTAAAATTTTTAAAGCATTTTGTGCCATTTCATCTGTATTTCCCACATCGCTAAGATATCCAGAGATACCATCAAAATTTACTTCTGGTAATCCTCCAGAATTACTTGAAATTACTGGGACACTCCAAGCCATAGCCTCAAGTGCGGCAAGTCCAAAACTTTCTGTTTCTGATGGCAATAAAAATAAGTCTGTGTAGCTCAAAATTTTATCAATCTCGTTACTGTTCCCAAAAAAGATGACTTTATCCAAAATTCCTAGTTCCTGACACAAATACTCCGCTTTTTCTTTTTCTGGACCATCTCCTACCATCATCAATTTAGCCGGCATCTCTTTTTGAATATTGTAGAAAATTTTTATTATATCTGGAATTCGTTTTACTTTTCTAAAGTTACTAATATGGGTAATGATTTTCTCTTCTTTAGTAGCCATCAATGAACGGTTACAAGCAGTGCGCGGATCATTTAAATTGTTATTTAATTCAATAAAGTTCGGAATAACCTCAATTTCATTTTTGATGTTGAATAATTTTTGAGTGTCGTCTTTCAAACTTTGGGAAACCGAAGTAACAAAATCTGATTTATTAATACTAAAAGTAACTGCTGGTTTATAAAAGGGATGATTTCCAACTAAGGTTATATCTGTTCCATGTAATGTTGTAACCATTGGGATATTAATTCCTTCATCTTTCAACATTTGCTTTGCCATATAGCCCGCATAAGCATGTGGAATTGCATAATGAACATGAAGCAACTCAATTTTATATAATTTCACCATGTCTACTAATTTACTCGACAAGGCCAATTCGTATGGTTGGTATTGAAATAAAGGATACTCTGGAACATTTACCTCATGGTAATGTACATTAGGATTCAAAAGTGCTAAGCGAACCGGTTGACTGTATGTAATAAAATGGATTTCGTGACCACGTCGTGCTAATTCAAGTCCCAATTCTGTTGCGACAACACCACTTCCTCCAAAGGTAGGATAACAAACTATTGCAATTTTCATCTCTGTATTTTAGTGAAACGAAATTACTAAAAATTGGAATTGGTTTTATGGAAATTTTAGTTAAATAAGAACCGATTATTAAATCTAATTCCTTGAATATTTAAACTTTTAAAATAATTATAAGAACTACCATTATTACTAAACAATAGCTAATCGTGATTGAAAATCATTTCCTATCGGTTCTCTACTTTTTTATTTATCCATTTATTCACTTTGTAGGTAAGATACGCTGATCCACTACCGATAATCGCGCCAGTAACTACATCACTAGGATAATGAACTCCTAAATGCATACGGGAATAGCCAACGGTGCTTGCCCAAATAAAAGTAGGGGCAATAACATACCATTTGGGATAGGCCAAACTGAGCGAGGTAGCGGTTGCAAAAGCCAAAGAAGTATGGCCAGAAGGAAAAGATTCTCCTGTAGAAGATGAAACTTGATCAATATCTGGGTAAGTTTCAAACGGTCGATCCCGTTTTACTGCTTTTTTTAATGCTAAAGTAATAAATCCATTAACTAGGAATGATTCACCGATAAAAATAGCCTGTTTCTTAATAGTGCTGTCTTTTTTAATTAATCCAACAGTAAACAAAAGAATAGGAGCTCCAATACTCACTGGAGCCGCACTATTGGTAACAAATTTAAAAGTTAGATCTAAACTTTTATTTCTATTTATATTGATATCACGAAGCAAATTAATATCAACATTTTGAGCATTGACAAAAGTTATGCTAAAAAGCACAACCCATATTTTTATTTTTGCAAAAGCTGAAATCGTATTTTTCATTAAGTTATTTTTAGAATGGTAATATGGGCTAAATACTGGTAACTAAAACACATTCTTACACTATTGCGAACCAATTAATAGAGACAAAATCAACTTAGTCCATAATTGCTTCATAAATGATTTTTTGAATATCTTCTCTAATATTTTCTTTTGATAATTTATTTTCAGTTGCAACTGGAAAAGTTCTATTAGATAAAAACACATAGACAATTTGCTTTTCAGCATCAGCCCAAGCCATCGTTCCAGTATAGCCAGTGTGCCCAAAGCTAGTCATCGAAGCGCAACCACATGTAGGACCTTCAGCACCCAATTGTGGTTTATCAAAACCGAGTCCTCGCCTATTTCCTGCTGCACAAAAGTAACAGGTATTAAAATCACTAAAAGTTTTTTCAGAAAAATACTGTTTATTGCCGTAATTGCCTTTTTGCAGGTACAATTCCATTATTTTAGCTACATCCATAGCGTTTGAAAAAACACCAGCGTGACCCGAAACACCACCTTCTAAGCCTGCGGATAAATCATTTACATAGCCTTGTAAAAGTTGCTTCCGAAAATAAGAATCCATTTCTGTTGGCGGAATTCTATTTTTATCAAACTTTTCTAGTGGATTAAAACTAGTATTATTCATTCCGAGCGAGCGATAAAAATTTTCTTGTACGAGAATATCTAATGTTTTACCCGTTGTTTTTTCTAAATAATCCTTTAAAATCATAAAAGTCAAATCGCTGTATTTGTATTCTTTTTTAGTCGAAATTTTACTCTTAACAATAAGATCCATGATAATATTGCTAAAATCATTTCTTATAAAAAGACTGTCCGCCAATCGATTTGAGAAATTTTCTTCCGATACTTTTCTAAAAAAAGCTTCCGAAGGAAATTTCGAATTGTCCATTGTGGCTTTATAAAACGGTATTCCTGCCGCAAGTCCAGCGTAATGAGAAAGCAAATCTTTAAAATTGATATTGGCCTTATTTGAATCTTTAAATATTGGAGACATTGTTCCTAGTGTAGTTTCTAGATTTATTTTTTGCTGATCGTACTGCAGCATCACATTTGGCAACGTTGCTACTATTTTAGTTAAAGACGCAAGATCATAAATATCTGAATCTTTTACTTTGATTGCTTTGTCGTAGGTGTGATATCCATAGGATTTTTGAAAAATCACTTTTCCTTTTCGGGCCACTAAAACTTGAATTCCTGGTGTCATTTTGCTATCAATCGCTTTATTAGCAATTGCATCAATATTTGACAATATAACTCCACTCATGCCCACATTTTCCGGAATTGTAAATCCCAATCGATTCAATTTTTCGGTAGACAAACCATCATTTACTTTGAAACTTGAATGAATTGAAACGGGTAATTTCCCTTTGGCTTCTATAGCACCAAAAATTAATTCTGCAGAAACAGTTTGTGCTATTACACTATTTTGATAGGAAACGACCAATCCTTCGATATCGCCAAAATTAGTGATAGGCAATAACGAATACGGTTTAGCAAAAACATCCAGAATAACAGTATTGTTTTTGGCAAGAAAATTAATTTTAAACAATTCATCTGATCGTAAATCATCCTTTTTGAAAGCTACATCGGACTTGTGATATCCAATAATAACGGTTGTAAACGGTTTCAGTTTCGCTTGTAAACTATCCAAATTAGAATCGGCAATAACAGTTACTTCAGCGTATTTTTGTAACGTAGAAATAAAGGCATCATTAGTATCATCTCCTATTTTTACGTAGGCAATTTTTTGTTTGTCTAAATTTTTAATAGGCAGCACAGCATCTTCATTTTTTAGCACCGTCAATGCATTTTCGAACAATTCATACTGCAAAGCATCATTTTCAAGGGCGTTTAAATCATTGAAGACATTAGCTGTGATGATAGGTTTGTAGGAATTTAATCCAGCTTTGAATTTAAATTTCAGAGTTTTCTTTACCGATGAAGCCAATCGTTCTTCAGAAAATAAATTAGTAGAATAGGCTAAAACGAACTTTTCTATTGCTGATGGTACATCTTCAGGAAATAACAGTACATCGTTTCCTGCCATAAAAGCTTGAAAACTGATTTCGCTAGGAAGTTTATTATTGTTTATACTTTTCATATTCAAAGCATCGGTAAAAATAAGACCTTTGAATCCTAATTCTTTTTGAAGCACATCTGTCACCACATTATAGGAAATCGATGAAGGATATTCTGATCTTGGTTCTAAACTAGGTACATTTAAATGCGCTACCATCACAGAAGACAGTCCTTCATGAAACATTTTCTTATACGGGTAAAATTCAATCTCCATTAATCTTTCCTTTGAAAGATTAATGGTAGGCAATCCTTTATGAGAATCTATTTCTGTGTCACCATGACCAGGAAAATGCTTTCCAGTAGAAAAAACACCTTCGCTTTGAACTCCTTTCATTATTGCAATAGCACGTTCTGTAACTTTGAATTTATCTTCTCCAAAAGAACGAAAGCCTATGATGGGATTTCTGGGATTTGTATTAATATCTAGAACTGGAGCAAAATTGAATTGCAAACCCAGTCGCTTGCTTTGTTTTCCCATTTGAACACCCACACGCTCCAATAATTTCATGTCTTGAATGGCGCCTAGTGTCATGTTCCAAGGATAACGATAAGTGGAATCTAGCCGCATGTTTAATCCCCACTCGGCATCACTACCAATAAATAAAGTTGTTTTTGACTTTAATTGAAAACGATTGGTTAATTTAATTTGGCGGTTTGGTCCACCTTGAAAGAAAATTAAACCTCCAATTTTATTATCTTCAATTAACTGATCTATGGCTTTTACATGAATTGAATCTTTATTCGAATAAGCGGCAACCATAAATAATTGACCGATTTTCTCCCGCAAATTCATTGCATTGTATACACTATCTACCCATTTTGAACCTTCAACAGATACCGCAAAAAGTTGAGGAGTATTACTGCGTTTTATACTGTCTAAATTTTCTATTTTGGACTTTTGGTTGGCAGTAACTAGTAAAGTGCTTTTGACTTTAGTCCCAACACAACTTGAAGCAATTAGGAAAAGTAAGCCATAAAATAAAACAATTTTAACGCCTATTTTTCTCATAGAAATATTTTGTTTAAAAAAAGCGACTGTGCCAGCTATCGATGGCTGCAACTTCCCAAGATTCATTGTATTCTTCTACATTATTAACCAAGTTATTAAAAACTATGGTATTCTCTGTAACCGCTTTATCCTTAACCATTTTTTTAAAATCAATCAAAGGTTTGTGCGCAATATGCTCACCAAGTTTAAATGTTACATTCATCTTATCTAATAAATCAACAGAATATTTTTGTTCTAAACTTTGAATAAACTCTACTGAAGAATCAATAGAACAACCTGTAGCAGGCTGCACATCTTGGTTTACCGCAATAATAATAAATCGGTTGTATTTTAGTTGATACGATGACTCCAAGCTGGTTCCATGTGCAGCCCAAGTTTCAAGAAAGGATTGCAAAGCAGTTTGGATTTCGGAAAACTCGGCATCCGAAAATTTTCTATTGGATTGATAAATCCAGATTCTAGATTCTTCGGGTAAATTTTCAAATGGAACGTACATGGTAATTATTAATTATGAGTTATGAATTTTGATTTAGATAATCAAAATTCGCAATTTTAAGTGATTTATAAATCTTGCGCATTAGCGATTAATTCCGCAATATCCATAACTTTTACTTCGGCTTCCTTTTCTTTATTTTTAATACCATCGGTCATCATGGTATTGCAAAAAGGACAACCCGCTGCGATTATTTCTGGTTTTGTTTCTAAAGCATCTTCGGTTCTTTCAATATTAATTTCTTTGTCACCGTTTTCAGCATCTTTAAACATTTGTGCGCCACCTGCTCCACAGCACAAACCATTTGCTTTAGAACGCTTCATTTCAACTAACTCCGCATCTAATTTAAGAATCAAATCTCTTGGAGCTTCATATACATTATTGGCTCGACCTAAGTAACAAGGATCGTGAAACGTGATTCGTTTTCCTTTGAATTGACCACCTTCAATAGTAAGTCTACCATCATCTAATAATGATTTTAAAAATTCAGTGTGATGAATCACTTCATAAGTTCCTCCTAATTCTGGATACTCATTTTTAAGTGTGTTAAAACAATGCGGACATGCAGTAACAATTTTTTTTGCTTCGTAGGCATTCAAAACCTCGATATTCATCATGGCTTGCATTTGAAACAAAAATTCATTTCCAGCTCTTTTTGCAGGATCTCCAGTACAACTTTCTTCGGTACCTAATACAGCAAAAGGTACATTTGCACGGTTTAAAATACGCACAAATGCTTTGGTTATTTTCTTAGCTCTATCGTCAAAACTTCCTGCACACCCAACCCAAAACAATACTTCTGGTTGTTTTCCTTGAGCTAACATTTCGGCCATTGTTGGCACTATTAAATTCTCTGACATATTATATTGTTGATTCGGTTATTTGATTATTTAAATACTCCTATGTTTTAGATTGCTTCTTTCTCTTGGGAAAAAAACAAATTAAAAATTCAAATAGCTATTCGTTTTTCCAATTCAATCGATCTTGTTGATTGTATTGCCAAGGTGCACCATTATTTTCAATATTGGTCATCATGGCGTTCAAAGGCATTGGTGCAGCACTTTGCTCCATTACCAGGTAGCGTCTCATATCCATAATAATAGAAAGAGGGCTAATGTTTACAGGACATTCTTCAACACAAGCATTACAAGATGTACAAGCCCAAAGCTCTTCTGCTGTAATATAATCGTTTAATAATGTTTTGTTGTCTGGAATAAAAATACCTTTATTAGCATCAATATTTCTTCCCACTTCTTCCAATCGATCTCTAGTATCCATCATGATTTTACGGGGAGACAATTTTTTACCCGTAAGATTAGCAGGACAAGACGAAGTACAACGACCGCACTCTGTACAGGTATACGCGTTCAATAGTTGCACCCAATTTAAATCCTGAACATCACTTGCACCAAATTTACTTGGAACTGCATTCTCATCAATTGGTGCAGCTGCAAAAGGATCAGCATTAGGATCCATCATTAACTTTACCTCTTTGGTTACCGATTCTAGATTATCAAACTGCCCTTGTACATTCAAGTTTGCGAAATAAGTATTAGGAAAAGCTAGTAAAATATGTAAGTGCTTAGAAAAGTATAGATAGTTCATAAATACCAAAATACCCGCAATATGTATCCACCAGAAAACCTCAGAAAGCAACATTACTAATTCATTCGACACTCCATTAAAAATTGGTTCGATAAATTGACTTATTGGAAATGACCCTGCTTTAATGAAATGCGAGTATCCTCCAGGAACCATTTGTAAATGTAAATCTGAGGCATTCATTAACAAAAATAAAGTCATCAATACCACCTCAAAATACAGGATGTAGTTGGCATCACTTTTAGGCCATCCTTTTAAATCAGAACTTACAAATCGCTTCAGTTTGATTGCATTTCTTCGACTCCAAAAAGCAAAAACGGCTACTAGTACTAAAAAAGCTAAAATTTCAAACGATGCAATCAAGATGTTGTACGTAGTTCCTAAAAAAGCAAAAACACGATGTGTACCAAAAAGACCATCAATGATTATTTCTAGCAATTCGATGTTAATGACCACAAAACCTACATATACAATAATATGAAGTATCCCAGCAATAGGCCGTTTTACCATTTTTGATTGACCTAATGCGATCATGGCCATATTTTTCCATCGCGCTTTGGGATTATCAGAACGATTTACAGCTGTTCCAAGATTAATGTTTCGTCTAATTTTTTTAACACTGATAAAAAAATATCCAAAACCAACTGCCAATAAAATGGCAAATAAAATATTATCTAGATAACTCATAAGTACTAATTTTTCACAGTAGAAATAGTATCCTTTGCAGGACCTACATAGGGTTTATTTTTCTTTCCAAATACAGATATATTGACATACCTTGTAGGATAAAGTCTAACATCTTGTAATAATAATTCTAATTCTTTAGTAGAGCTTTTAATGTTTTGATAAAAAGCATCGTCGTTAAGTAATTTGCCCATAGAACCTTTGCCTGATGATAAATTTGTCATAATACCATCAACTTTAGCTAAAGTTGCATTTAAGTTTCTTACTGACTTTCCAATATCGGCCTTGTTTAAGGAATCTGATATTTTAGAAAAATTTCCAGACAATTTATTTAAATTGGCAACGGTACCATTTATTTGAGTTTTATTTGAATCTAGTAAAGCATTTACACTTTCAGATGCTTTATGAAACTGCGCTACTGTCTTGCTCAATTCCGCTAATGTGATTTTTAAATCTTGCTGTCCTTTCTGATCTAAAACGTTATTCAATCCAGAAATTAATTTCTCTGTACTACCCAATACCTTTTCTAATTTTTCTTGAAGCGGCGCCAGTTGATCCCCTACTTTATCCGTAAGACCCATTTTTACTCCACCTTGTAACATTTGGCCATCTACTGCTAATGTCTTATCCTCAAAATTAGGAATAATTGCAATTTGTTTTCCTCCAATAAAACCAGGTTCATAAATAGAAGCCATGCTTGATCTAGATATAGGAAAATCTGTTTTTAATTGCAATTGCACTAGCAATATCCCTGTTTTTTCATCAATTGTGATACTACTAACTTTTCCTATTACCAACCCATTTAAGGTCACAGGTGCCGAAGTAGCTAATCCCTCAACACTTTTATACTCTACAAAAAATGTCTTGTAGTTAGTAAACAGATCTCTGCCTTTCAAAAAACTGTAGCCCCAAATAAATAATAAAATCGATGCAATTACTAAAATAGCAGTTTTAATTTCTCTTGATATTTTCAAAATTTAAGTATTTTTTACAAATTTAATATAAAATATTTGACTTGTTGTAATTATTTAAGCGCTTCTTGTATAGTAATATTCTTTCCATCTTTAAAAGCTGTAATATAAGCTAAAGTGTACCCTTTTGATTGAACAACTTTCAAATCCTCCTTGGCAATACTAAAGTCTGATGTAGAGCCATAGGCATACTTATACAATTTACCATTGCTTGTTGTCATTGAAACATCTTTTAATCCATTAAAATTGGCGGGATTTAGTTTAATGTTGTTTGTTCCTGCTGCAAATTGAACTTTAAAAACCACATCGGTCTTTACAGCTTTTAACTCATGTTTACTCAAAACTTGTTTGGCTTTACTGGTTTTTGAAGTGTCTTTTGCATCATGATCCAGTATTTTATTAGGCTGCTTCTCTTCGTAATTTTCATCTGATCCCGAAGCACTATATTCTTTGCGATAAGCGATAATAGCAGATGCAATAGACTCTGCCATACTATTTTGCCCTTCCTCAGAATTTAAATACTGTCCTTCCTCCCCATTAGATAAAAAACCCAATTCGATTAACACACTTGGCATGTAAGCCGCATCCAAAACCCACAAAGGAGTTTGTTTTATTCCGCGTGACTTTCGGTGTAATTTATTTTTAAAATTGCTTTCTATTTTTGAAGCTAAATTGATACTGCGATCCAAATAATCTTCTTGAAGAATTTTTAATCCAATTAGAGTCTCTGGTTTTTTGGGATCGAAACCTTTATACGTTTGCTTGTAGTCTTTCTCGAGCAATATTACCGAGTTTTCTTGTTTGGCAATTTCTAAATTACCTTTGCTTCTTGCTAATCCCATTACAAAAGTCTCTGTGCCAAAAGGAACTGGGTTATCAACTGAATTGCAGTGTATCGAAACAAAGAGGTTAGCATCAATACTATTTGCTTTTTTAGGTCTGTCTTTTAGTTCTATAAAAACATCTGATTTTCTGGTGTAAACAACAACAATATTAGGATCTCTTTTAAGATATTTTTCTAATTTTAAAGTAGTTTTTAATGCAATCTCTTTTTCAACAAAACCATGATACGAATTCCCTGGATCTTTACCTCCATGACCCGCATCTAAAATAACTGTAAACTTTTGATTGGATTGTGAAAAAGAAATGTACCCAAAAAATAAAAATAAGGACAAAATTATCTTTTTGAATGCCGTGGTTAGTTTCAAAATTTGTGTTTTTTTTCTAAAATTATAAAAGCAATTGTATTTTTAATTTATAACATCTTGAATGTTGACTTTCGCTCCATTTTTAAATGCAATTAAAAATGCAGAAGCGTACCCTTTCGCTTTCGCCTCGCTTAAATACTTTTTTGCTTCATTATAATCTGTAGTTTCTCCAAACATGTATTTGTAAACTCCTCCTTCATAAGTAACAGAAACATTATTAAGACCCTTAAAATTTCTTGGAACTAACTCTACTCGTTTTCGCGTAGCAGAAAGTTGCACCTTAAATAAAGGTAGTGCAACATCTCCCACTTGTTTTGAGTTCTTCGCAACTGTTTCAGGCTGAGGGCTAACTTTTGGTTTATCCGGAGTTATAGTTTCTATTATTGGTTTTTCATTAATTTTTTGTACCGGTCTTTCTTCAAAAACTTCCATTTCTCCGTTACCATAATATTCTTTTTTATAGCTAATTACAGCATCTGCAATTGCTTTTGCTATTTCATCTTGTCCTTCTTCAGAATTCAATTTATTTCCTTCAATGGTATTTGATATGAAACCCATTTCGATAAGCACTCTGGGCATATAAGCTTTATGAAGTACCATAAAAGGAGCTTGTTTCACACCTTCACCACGAATTTTTTTTCCTAGATCCTCAAAAGCATCTTCGACTTTGCTGGCAAGTGAAATACTATTGTCTAGGTATTCCTCTTGCATGATTGTCATTCCAATCATTGTTTCTGGCGAGTTAGGATCAAATCCTTCATATTTTTGCTTGTAATCCTTTTCCAAAGTGATTACAGAGTTTTCTTTTTTGGCAGCTTCTAAGTTGGAAGATACCTTACTTAAACCCATCACATAAGTTTCGGTACCATCAGCTGCAGTGTTTCTATTTGCATTACAATGAATGGAAACAAATATATTGGCATTGAATCTATTGGCAATATTGGCTCTTTCAATTAAATCAATAAAAACATCTGTTTTTCGGGTATAATTGACTTGCATTTGTGGAGTAGCTTCTAATATTTTTCCAACTTTTAAAACTACAGCCAATGCAATATTTTTTTCGATGCGTCCTTCATAGACAGCACCAAAATCGTGTGCGCCATGTCCGGCGTCTAAAGTTACTTTAAAAGTATTAGATTGGCTGAATCCAACCAGGGAATTAAGCATCAAAATAAAAGTAACAATTATTCTAATTTTACTTGTACTATGCATAAAGCGATAAGTTAATTTAATTAAAATACTAAGTCTATAAATTTATTTAATTGCCTTTTTTTGACAAAAAATAATATGTAAGTTTGACATGTCAAAAAACAGGCCATAATTTTACAAAAATAGCATTTAAACCTTTGCATACAAACTTATTTAATATCGTTTTATTATCAATTCTCCTATCATTAGGTTCTGGTAAATTATATTCCCAAGATATAACAAAAAAAAAGACGGTTATACCAACTACAAAGAAATCTGATATCCTACAATCGAAGGATACTGGTATCAAAAATTCTGAAATAGCCGCGACAAAACAAACTGACACCATAAAATTAGACAGTATTAAGCCAAAAAAAGGTTTTCTTGATGGAAAGGTTCGTTACAAAGCGGAACAATATGCTAAAATAGATCAAAAGAAAAAAATAATCACGCTGTACGACAAAGCCGAATTGTATTATCAAGACGTCGAATTGAAGTCGGGTATAATTGTAATGGATTATGAAAAAAATGAAGTATATGCCGGACGAATTAAAGATTCTACGGGAGCATACACTCAATTTCCAAATTTCAAGCAAGGTACCAATGTGATTGAACCGGATTCTATTCGTTTTAATTTTAAAACCAAAAAAGCGTTAATATGGAATTCAAGATCCGATCAAGGCGAATTTAAAATAAAAGCTGCAGTCACCAAAAAAGAAAATGATTCTGTTTACTTTTTAAAAGGAGCACGATTTACTACTTCAAAAGATGTAGACAATCCTGAATACTATTTCCAAACCAATAAAGTTAAATTTATTCCTGGCAAAAAAGTTGTAACAGGATTAACCAATATGGTTATTGCAAATGTACCTACTCCTATTGCATTACCTTTTGCTTTTTTCCCAATGAGCAAAGAGACCAGTATTTCAGGTTTAATTTTACCTAGTTACAATGACTCCAATAACAGAGGTTTTTCATTACAAAATTTAGGATACTACTTTGCCCTCAGTGACAATTATGATTTAACCGTTTTAGGCGATTATTATACAAATGGAAGTTATGGATTGCGTTTTGAATCTAGTTATGCCAAAAGATATAATTTCAGAGGAAACATCAATGTAAGATTCGAAAACTTAATCACCAGCGAAAGAGGATATCCTGATTATTTAAAACAAAACATTTACAACATTCAGTGGTCACATTCTAAAGATTCTAAAGCGAATCCTAATTCTAGTTTTTCAGCATCTGTGAATTTAGGAAGTAGTAAATATTTTAAGCAATCTATTAATCAAATCAATATAGGATCGAATCTTAATAACACATTAAGTTCTTCTGTATCCTATTCTAGAACATTTACTACAGTTCCGCAAGTTCGATTATCATTGACTGCAACTCATTCGCAAAATACTCAAACCGAAGAGATAAATATGACTCTGCCTACGCTGCAATTAAGTGTAGATAGGATTTATCCTTTTGTAGGTAAAGATGGAGTCAAAAAAGGATTTTTCAAAAATATCAACTTGCAATACAATCTTAATGGAAGAAACAGTATTGTAACCACTGATTCCTTATTTTTTAAACCTCAAATGTTTAGAGATGCCAAAGTTGGCTTTCAGCACAGTATTCCGTTGGCTACTAACTTCAAATTATTTAAATATTTTAGCGCTTCAACTTCAATGAATTACGAGGAAATTTGGTATACCAAAACAATCGAAAGGAGTTATGATGTGGACCAAAGCAAAGTAGTTGACAAAACAATCAATGGATTTGATGCTTTTAGAACCTATTCTTTCTCTTCGAGTTTGGGAACCACTATTTACGGAACATTCAACTTTGGTAATGATAAAAAAATAAAATCGATTCGTCATGTCATGAGACCTTCTGTTTCCTATGGTTACACTCCTAGTTTTGAAAAATATTACAATACGTACGCTACTGATGCAACTGGAACCATGATCAAGCAATATTCTAGATTTGAAAATGGTATTTATGGTGCTCCAGGATTAAGTAACGCGAATACTTTAGGTTTTGATTTGAGTAATACGTTTGAAGCCAAAGTGACAGATAAAGACAGTACAAAGGTTGAGCCTAAGAAAATCATGCTTTTAAATAACTTGAATCTTTCGACTAGTTATAATCTAGATGCTGATGGAGTAACCTCTCTTGCATTCGCTCCAATTAGAGTAAGTGGCGGTACCACTTTGTTAGACAACAAAATGAATGTGAATTTTGGAGCCACATTAGATCCATATGCCATAGATAATTCTGGAACGCGTATCAACGTATTTAATATTGATAATGGTGGTAGTCTTTTTAGAATGACCAGTTCTAATATGACATTAAACTATTCGATTTCAAGTCAAGGTAAAGACAAAAAAGATAAAGATAAAAATGCACAAAGCCAACGTAATGGTGGTCGTGAAGATGATCTATTTGGAACTAATACAGATCTTGGCGATAGTAGAAGGAGCCAATTTAATGAAGAAGAGGAAGAAGAAGGTGAAGACAAAATTTCAGAATTCTTTAATTCAAAACTACCTTGGGACATGACATTTGCCTATTCATTAACGTATGGCAATAACAATAGAGAAAATCAAATTATTGGAAATTCCATCATGATTTCTGCCAATGCTGACATAACTCCAAAATGGAAAGCAGGAGTATCAACCGGTTATGACTTTGTACAAAAGGGAGTTACATTTACACAACTTCGCTTTGAAAGAGATTTACTAAGCTGGAGAATGGATTTTAATTGGTCACCCTTTGGAACCAATGCCAATTGGGGATTTTTTATCGGAATAAAATCGGGTGTTCTTAGTGATATCAAATGGGACAAACGAAGTACGATCAACCGCTAATTCTTTTTAAGAAATAAAAAATAATTGTTTTATGAAAAAAATAATCTTTACAGCAAATGCACCTGCTCCTATTGGACCCTACAATCAAGCCGTTTTAAAAGGAGATACTCTTTATACTTCGGGTCAAATTGCCATTGATCCAATATCTGGAGAGCTGGTTATGGGAAGTATTGAAGTAGAAACCGAACAAGTAATGCAAAATATGAAAGCGGTATTACTAGAAGCTGGAATGACCTTTGAAGATGTCGTGAAAACAACCATTTTCATCATGGATATGAATGATTTTGCAAAAATAAATACCGTTTATGGTTCTTATTTTAATGAAAAAACCGCCCCAGCGCGAGAGACAGTTCAAGTAGCTTGTTTGCCAAAAAATGTTAATATAGAAATTTCTATGATTGCAATTTTATAGAATATGTCAAAAAAAAATCCAAATTCCGATATTAAATATTGGAATTTGGATTTTATAATTTTAGAAAACACTTTCTATTTATTAGCGATATGATAGGCTATTAATCCGTCAATTGGTCTTCTAAGTACATTGCCCAATTGTAATTCGTATTTATCAAACGTTTCTTGTAATTCTTCTTTTAAGTAAAAAGCAATAGAACCTACAAAATGTACTGGAACCTCCTTGCAATTACTAAATTGTTTGATGTAATTTTTGACAAAAGATTTCATCCCTTTGAAAATAATTTTTCTGCAAAACTCCGTTTCTTTATGTTGAATTAAGAACTTTGCAAAAGTGGCTAAATAGGCATTTGGATTAGGTTCCTTATACAATTTACTTTTCACGCTATCCGGTTCTAAATCGTATTCTTTTTCGAACTGAGCCGCTAATTCTTTTGGCATTTTATTGAAATAATACTTTCTAATTAATTCTTTTCCAAAAACATTACCACTACAATCATCCATAACAATATAACCGAGTGATTGTACTTTTTGATGCAACTCTTTTCCATCAAAATAACTACAATTTGAACCTGTTCCTAGAATACTCACTATGGCTTGTTGTCCGTTTGGTGTGGTAGCATAAACCGCTGCATAGGTATCTTCTTCTACAGAAATTATAGCATTTGGAAAATAGTTTTGAAATATTTGTGAAAGCGATATCTTCATTTTATCTGTCCCACAACCAGCGCCATAAAAAAACAAATGAGTGGTGTTTTTTTTGTTTTGTAAAATATCAAAGCGATCATTAAGTCGATCAATAATTTCATCATTTTCCAAAACTTCTGGATTTAATCCAAGAGTTTGTGTTGTAAACAATACTTTTCCATCTTCATCTATCGCAATCCAATCGGCTTTGGTAGAACCACTATCAACTATTAATCTCATTTCTTTTGGTTTTATTTTTGGTTTTTAAGTGTACTTTTCAAAATGCAAAACTTTATTTTTTGAAAAGCGAACAAAAAACAAAATCCCGTCACAAGTTAAGATAACGGAATTATGTAAATATATATAATTATTTTAAACCTGCTATGTGCACTGACAAATCAATTAATTTACTAGAATATCCGTACTCATTATCGTACCAAGATATAATTTTAAAGAAAGTAGAATTCAGTCCAATTCCTGCATTAGCATCAATAATGGAAGTTCTAGAATCAGAAACAAAATCCTGAGACACTACTAAATCTTCAGTATATCCTAAAACACCTTTCATGGTAGTTTCTGAAGCTAATTTTAAAACAGCCATAATCTCTGCATAAGAAGTTTCTTTTGCAACTTTTACAGTTAAATCTACTACAGAAACATCTGTGGTAGGAACACGCATTGACATTCCTGTTAATTTTCCGTCAAGTTCTGGAATTACTTTACCTACTGCTTTTGCAGCACCAGTTGAAGAAGGAATAATATTTACCGATGCAGCACGTCCGCCTCTCCAGTCTTTTCTAGATGGACCATCAGTGGTCATTTGTGTAGAAGTTGTAGCGTGAACTGTAGTCATTAAAGCCTCTACAATTCCAAAATTATCATTGATTACTTTGGCCAGTGGAGCCAAGCAGTTTGTAGTACAAGAAGCATTAGAGACTACTCTATCTGATGCTAGTGCTTTTTCATGATTAACTCCCATAACAAACATTGGCGCATCAGCAGAAGGCGCAGAAATAATTACTTTTTTAGCGCCACCTTTAATGTGCTCAGTTGCAGTTTCGATAGTTGTAAAGAAACCAGTACACTCAGCAACTACATCAACATCAACTTCATTCCATTTTAAATCAGCAGGGTTTTTCTCTGCAGTAATGCGAATATTTTTACCGTTTACAAAAAGTTTCCCATCTATAACTTCAACAGTTCCATTGAAACGTCCGTGAACAGAATCATATTTTAACAAGTAAGCCAAATGATCCACATCAAGTAAATCATTAATCGCTACCACCTCTACATTATCTCTATTGTAAGATTCTCTGAAAACAATTCTTCCAATTCTTCCAAAACCGTTTATTCCTAATTTTACTTTTGACATTTTACTTTAATTTTTTTGTTTATATATTAACTCAACCTAAAGCCTAATTTCCTCACAATAAACTTTAATCATTTATGTAGACATAATGTCTGAAACTCTTAATAATTCTCTATCAATCATCGTTTTACCTTTAATTGCTTGTTCTAAGGGCGTCAACGATACTTTATCATTTTGCAAACCAACCATATAACTTGATTTTCCTTCTAGCAATGACTCCACGGCTTTTACACCTAATCTACTTGCTAAAACTCTATCAAAACAAGAAGGCGAACCACCACGCTGCATGTGACCTAAAACCGAAACTCTAACATCATACTCTGGTAAATTGGCTTCAACATAATCTTTCAATTCAAATACGTTTTTGCCAATTTTATCGCCCTCTGCAATAACCACTATACTAGATGATTTACCTGATGCTTTACTTTTTTGTAGCGACTCTAGAAGGCGGTCTAATCCTAAATCTTCTTCCGGAATTAATATTTCTTCGGCTCCTGCACCAATACCTGCATTCAAGGCAATATGCCCCGCATCTCTACCCATTACTTCTACAAAGAACAATCGGTTATGAGAACTTGCAGTATCTCTAATTTTATCAATCACTTCTACAACAGTATTCAGAGCCGTATCGTACCCCAGAGTGTGACTCGTTCCAAAAATATCATTATCTATTGTACCTGGAATTCCCATTACTGGAAAATTGAATTCGGAATTGAATAATAAGCCTCCTGTAAAAGTTCCGTCTCCACCAATAACTACTAAAGCATCAATACCCGCTTTGGTAAGGTTTTCGTATGCTTTTTTTCTTCCTTCAGGCGTTTTGAACTCTAATGATCGAGCCGATTTAAGAATCGTACCTCCTTTGTTAACGATGTTGTTTACGCTTCGAGGTCCCATTTCTTTGAAGTCTCCTTCAATCATTCCTTGATACCCTCTATAAATTCCTATACATTCTATATTATGATACGCACATGTACGAACAACCGAGCGAATAGCGGCATTCATTCCTGGGGAGTCGCCACCCGAAGTAAGAACACCAACTTTTTTTATTGTTTTTGGCATTATTTAAGTATTAAAGGGTAAAATTAGCAAACATCAAGCAGTTTTAAAGCTGTGTTTTTAATAAATTAGTAAACAACTCAGAATTCAAACGTTTTCGTTGATAAGTTTTTAGAAAAACAAAATAAAACCGTTTTTTAATATCAAAACTTAAAAATAATGGATTTTTATTTGATAATTAACAATTAGTTTGTTTTTTTTGAGAAATCGATACCAAATGATAAGTAGGAGCTAATAAAATTTAAAATAAAAAAAACAGATAGCTACATTTGTAATTTAGTGAGGATAAAGTATTGCTATTGTTTACTCTAAGTAGGAGGCAAGATGATAATGAAATACCTTTTTTTTTAAGTTTTTATATTTAAATATCGCTATTCGTTTTCTTCGGGAAGTAGACCTTCTTGATTTTTTTTGACCTTCTTTTTGGTCGATTTTGTTGGTGCAGAAAAATTTATATAATCAGGAGACATATCTGAATCTTGATCTTCGGCAACGGGAACTGGCGCTCTATCTATTTTTAGATTTTTAAAAAATTTATTTACGAACTCTTTAAAAGTATCAAAATCGACCTCGTAAGAAACACCTAAACCCTGTGTATACCCAATTCCTTGTCCGATATAATTGATGTCATTTTCTTTATTAAAAAGACGTAAATTAAGTGTTCCATCTTCATTTACTCGATACAATACTTCAATATCTCCCACAATCGCAGATTCATTTATCCCTCCAAAGGGAACACCTAATTTCCCATTGATGGTTATTCTTTCGTTTATTTTTGACGAAATTGTTGCGACAAATCTACCATCGGTTTCCTTCCCTATTCGTCTGTCGGCGCCAATAAAATTCAATCCGACTTTAAATTTTTCATCGTCAGATTGTATGATACCTCCCAATATACTGGAGGCCGTTTCAAATAAACTTCCTGAAAAATCAGATTGACTCACCCCTTCTGGACTCAAAAAACCACCAGATGATAATAAGTACAACGCCTGAGTTTGTCGTACATCCTTGTCATTTAATTTATATTGAATTTCAGATTTCAAAACATTACTAACTGTTGGGAATTCAATATTAAAATCAGGTTCCGGACTTGTTAAATCGCCCCGAATACCAATAATTACCTCTACTGGAACTTTTGCATTGAATGAAGAATTATCAAGTAAAACTGCAGGATTTGCCGTTGTTTTGTATACGGCTTCCAGGTTCAATTGTGCTCTCATAGGATTACCCTCCCATGTTATTGAGCCACCTTTTCGAACGGCAAATTTCTTATCAATAAGTCCTCCATATTTAAAATTGTACGTTCCTTCATATGCTTGGAAATCTCCCCACATATTAAACTTTCCTAAAGTATTAATTTTAAACAACAAAGATCCAAATCCCTTTCCTCTCATTCCATGACCCGTATTTCGGTCTAAAATTACTTCTACTTCGGCATCTGGTGTTATATCAAAATCAAATTCAAGTTCTAGACCATTGTAATTTCTAGCACTTTCAGTAATTCCATTTTTTAAATTGTATTTTTCTTGGGCAGTCACAAAATGCAGAAAAACATTATCACTTACACTTTCAGCATTGTTAATCGGTATTTTTATGGCTGTTCCTTTTTCAGATTTTGCATCTACTTTTATAAACAAAGTATTCGTTTTTCCTTTAATGGTGGCCATTCCATCAATAAAAGCAGTACCGTAATAGGCTGCATCTTCACTGTCTTGGGTATCTAATGCCAAAAGTCTTTTAGAATTTATAGCTAAATCTAGTTTCCAATCGGCAAAATTATTATGTTCAATATTTCCATTCAATTGCCCTTTGGTTCCGTATTTGGTATCGGTTATTGTATTGTTCCTGAACAAGAATTTTTCATCGGTCAAATCAATAATAGTATTATCGCTTAATGCGTAATCAACATTCAAATACGGAACCGTCAAACCAGCATCATTCAAAAACAAACGTCCATTAATATTTGGTTTTTTAAGATTGCCTTCAATACTAGCGTTACCTGAAATGGAACCCCTTATGTTGGACAAAACATCACCGCCGAGGGAGTTAAGAGTTGCAATATTAAACTTTTCGAATTTTAACTTTAAATCTAAAATAGTTTCCTTGTTGATTATTTCGAAGCTTCCGTTTGCATTAAACGATTCTACATTTTTATTTTCTAAGTTAGAATTTATTACAAATTTCCTAAGACTTTCATCGCCTTCAATTTCAAAATTCAAAGTTCCTAAATCTGTTTTGTTTACATTTAAATTATCTATAACTATAGAAGCTGTAGGCTGATAAACTGCATTGTTTTGCTTAAAATTGACCTCGCCATTAATGTTTCCTTTGGTTACTAACTTGTTATTGAGAGGCGTAATTTGGTTGAGATCGACATCTTTAAAACTTAGTTTTAAATCCTTCTTGTTTGGTCCGTCAAAAGTTCCCATTAAAGAAATTGACTGATTTTCATGCGACATAATTATATTGTCGATATCAAAAGTTTTGAATGATTTATCAAATACTATTTGATTATTTGGTGCATCATTTTCATTTAAAAACCAGAGATAATCCTTGAATTTGACTTCTGATTTGCTGATTCCTACAACATTATTATTGTCCTTATTGATGGTATGGTATAAATTCAGATTGTAGTAATCCTCCCCTTTTGATCCACCTTTAAACTCCGAACGAAAAAACAAAGTGTCTTTCATAGTGACATTAATAACACTAAAATCTCGAATTTTATAATATTTAGTTTTGATACTATCTAACTCAATAAACGCATTATAAAGTGGATTTTTATTATCTACCGATACTCTTATATTATCGAATGTGGTATTAGCTGCAATAATTTGAGGCGAATTGAAGTTCAGCTTAAATTCTTGATTATCAGAACTTATATTCCCTTTTACAACTGTATTAGCACCAATGACAATGTCTGGGTAAAATATTTCGATAATTTTATTATAAATAGAGAAATTGAATTGAAGAAACTGTCCTTTTTTAACCTTACTTGGTTTGAAATTTGTGTACAAACTTCCTAAAGAATTTTTTACTAAGTTTTCTAATTGATTGAATTCATATTTACCAACTATTTCTCCTTCTACAATATCTGGTGAATTTACAGTAATGGTTCTAACGTTATTGGAATCAAAACTGGATGCAATTGTAAAATCATCAAAGTCATAAATTCCCTTGCTGTTTCGATAGGATGTTTTGTTGATATACACATTACCTTGAAAATTTTCTATGTTATTGCCAGAGGCTTGCACGACAACATCTCCCTTAAAAAAAGAAATAGGATCTTTTACTAATTTCAATTTATTTAAGTCGGCATTCTCAACATTGATATGAAAATCATAACGACTGTCTTTTTTGCTTAAATCTAATAACCCATCGAAAGTCATCGTTAAATTAGGGTCGTTTATAGAAATTTGTCCTTTGTAATTAGGACTTTTTAGCGTTCCATTGACAACAATATTAGTGTAATTATAATTTTTATATTCTATTTGACTAATGTCACCAATTATTGCAGTATTAAGAAATTCTCGTTTAAAGCCTTTTCCATCAACATCAAAATTTAAACTTACGGTACCAAGTTCTTTCTGATCAAATAAAGTTCCAATATCAAATTTTTCTAAAATTACGTTCCCAGTGTAGGACGCCTTATCGATTACATCAATATTCTGTATTTCCAGATTACTAGAGACAATCCCTAGTGCCGTGACCATATAAAAATCAGCTTCAACAGCAGTAGTCGAAACGTTAGCAGTTCCCGAAGCGGTAAACCTGCCTAATTTTTTTAAAGAAGTTGGTAATTTGGTTCCTAAAATATTGGGAAGTATCACAATTAAGTCATCATAACTCGATGTTAGCTTACTAAACTTCGCATACATAGAAAATTTCTGCCCTTTTTTAGCAAATAAATTCTTGAAATTGAGATCGCCATTAATTTGGGTTTTACGATCATCTACCAACTCTAATTTTTTAAATCGCAAATCATTCAGAGTTCCTTTAATATTGGTTTTGGCGTAAAAATGTTGATTTTTACCAATTTCTTTATAAAAATAACGAATATCATTAGAGGCGATAGAAGCGGCATCTAATTTAATATCAAATAGAACTTTATCTGTAAAACTAGAAAAATCTTCAATTTTATATTTTAGAACTACCGTTCCTTTAAACGTAGATTCTTTGGTCAATAGATCTAGCTTTTCTAATTTGATATTCTCTCTTGAATACGTGAATTTTGAATTTAAATTCTTGACATACAAACCTCGGAAATCCAAAAATGACATTTTATCAATCATGGAAGTTACCTCTGGTCCATATATTTGAAAGTCTGTCAAGGACGCATTTAGTTTGGTAAAATCTAAATCTTTGGGATTCTCCCTATTTTCATCGGTTAAAACAAAACGGCCATCAAAAATTTGAGCCTTATTTATTTTAAGTAAAAATTTCTTTTTTGATTTTTTCCCTTTTTCAAAAGCTGCGAAAAATACATTAAGATTGGATTTCTTTTCATTTTTATAGGTTTTAAAATTAAAAAATAACCCATGTAAATTTAGATCATCAAAGATCAAATCTCCATCTAGCATTTTTTTACCTTCTAAAATGGTTGTAGAAATCCTATTAGAATAAATCAAAGTATCATTGCGATGATCCAGAATCAATACTTTCTTAAATTTCACGCCTCCAAAAATTGAAATAGCAACTTCATCAATAGAAATCTTAGTACCAAAATCCTCATTTATACTATTGGTGAAGTATCTAGCAATTTTTGTTTGTACTGATGGCATGCTCAATGCAATACCAAGCACTAACAAAAGTAGGATTAGTCCAAGCAAAGAACGAAATACTATTTTTCTAAATTTTTTGATACCTTTAAACTATTTAATTCTATAATATTTTAATTTGCACTTGGAAACAGCAACACTTTCAATAAAAATTCTTTAATTTTGAATGCTACAAATCGATTTATTGAATCGATTTGTCAAATGTAATTCAAAATTTATGCCTTTTTATGCAAAATTCCGAGGTTTTTATTCTTGCGATCGAAAGTTCTTGTGATGATACCGCTGCCGCTATTTTACAAAACGATAAAGTATTGTCAAATGTCGTGGCGAATCAATTAATACACAATCAATATGGTGGCGTTGTACCTGAGCTAGCCTCACGTGCACACCAACAAAATATTGTTCCGGTGATCGATGCAGCGCTTCGAAAAGCAAATATACAAAAAGATCAGTTATCAGCAATTGCCTTCACTCAAGGTCCTGGGCTCATGGGTTCATTGCTGGTGGGAAGTTCATTTGCAAAATCTATTGCATTGGCTTTAAAAATTCCATTAATTGCTGTAAACCACATGCAAGCGCATGTTTTAGCTCATTTTATTGATGAGGATGGATATGAAAAACCAACATTCCCTTTTTTGGCGTTGACTATAAGTGGTGGACATACTCAGATTTTAAAAGTTGATCATTTTTTTGACATGACAATAATTGGCGAAACCACAGATGATGCTGTTGGCGAAGCTTTTGACAAAAGCGCAAAAATATTAGGGCTTCCTTACCCAGGTGGACCTTTGATTGACAAATATGCCCAATTAGGAAATCCTAAAGCTTTTGCTTTTACTAAACCAAAAGTTCCAGGATTGAATTTTAGCTTTTCCGGTTTAAAAACGGCCATTCTCTATTTTATTCAAAAGAAAAAAATAGAAAATCCAAATTTTGTTGATGAAAACTTAAATGATATTTGCGCATCAATTCAACATACCATTATTGAAATTTTAATGGATAAATTAAAGTTAGCAGTCCAAGATACAGGAATTAAACAAATTGCTATTGGCGGGGGAGTTTCGGCAAATTCTGGAATTCGATACACCTTAAAAGAAACAGAAAAAAAATACGGTTGGAAAACCTTTATTCCGAAATTTGAATATACGACCGATAATGCTGCAATGATAGGTATTGTGGGGTACCAAAAGTTTTTATCACAACAATTTGAAACTTCCTCTGTTGTTTCTAAAGCTAGAATACAAATATAAATTATGCAATTATTTTACAATCCGAATATTTCGGAAACTACAGCAACATTTGCTTTTGATAAAGAAGAAAGCAAACATATTATTAAAGTACTTCGAAAAAAAGATACCGATATTTTACATGTAACCAACGGACTTGGTTTTTTATTCAAAACTGAAATTACATTAGCCTCCGATAGCAAGTGTACTGTAAAAATTCTTTCTTTCGAAAAAGCGACTGCTTCAAAATTTCATTTGCATTTAGTAGTAGCACCAACGAAAATGAATGATCGTTTTGAATGGTTTCTCGAGAAAGCCACAGAAATAGGCGTACACGAAATAACACCAATTATTTGTGACCATTCAGAGCGAAAAGTCATTAATAACGAGCGATTTGATAAGATTTTATTAGCTGCTATGAAGCAATCTAATGAATTGTATTTACCTAAATTAAATGATGCCATCACCTTTAAAGAGTTTGTTAAAGGGAATAGAAAAGGTTTAAAACTAATTGCACATTGTGAGGAAACTGAAAAAAAGACCCTAAAATCAATTGTGAAACCCAATGTAGATGTAACCATATTAATAGGACCAGAAGGTGATTTTTCAGAAAAAGAAATTATTTTGGCGCTTGAAAATGAATTTGTTGCAGTAACATTAGGCACAACCAGATTAAGAACAGAAACTGCAGCAATTGTAGCCTGTCACAGCGTGGTTTTTATAAATGAAGAAGAATAAACATTTATTTTATCCATTATGAGACAACTATTTTATCTACTAGTTTTACTTTCTATACCATCATTTTCTCAAGAAATTGCTTTGGTTAAATACAGTGGTGGTGGTGATTGGTATGCAAATCCTACATCGCTACCCAACTTGATAAAATTTTGTAACGCCAACATTAATACTCGAATAAAAACAAAACCAACAACGGTTGAACCCAGCAGTCCCGATTTATTTTCATACCCATACATTCACATGACTGGGCATGGAAATGTAGTTTTTAATGACGCTGACAGCAATAATCTAAAAAATTATTTACTCGCTGGAGGTTTTCTTCATATTGACGATAATTATGGTATGAATCAATATATTAGAAAAGAAATAAAAAAAATATTTCCAAATAATGAGTTGGTTGAAATACCTGCCACGCACGCCATTTTTCAAAAACCTTATTCCTTCCCTAATGGGTTACCAAAAATTCATGAACACGACGGAAAACGACCACAGGCTTTTGGTATTTTTATCGCTAATAAGTTGGTTTTGCTGTACACCTACGAATGCGATTTAGGTGATGGTTGGGAAGATGCGGAAGTAAATAATGATCCCTTAGCAGTACGTGAAAAAGCTCTTAAAATGGGAGCTAACATTCTAAACTACATTTTTAATAATTAAAATTGAATTTTGGTGATTTTACAATAATGTAATTCATCTATTTTTTTATTAATTCTCGTTTTCAAATTTTAATTCAAATTCATTTAGACAGACCCAATTACCAAAGATAGAAAATTGGTTAATTTCTAATTCTAAGTTTTAAAGTAAAAAACAATAACCTACACATTTCCAATAGTTTTAAGATATTGTTCTAAGTAATGACATAAAATTTCTTAAAAATCCTTTTCTATTTATGAAATAGAGTATTACTATCACTGGTGTTTTCTATTTGTATGAAAGCACTTGTAAATAATAAATCGTCAAAAATAAACAAAAGCAGTAAAATCGATTGTTTGCTATTTTTATTTGATTTTTTTAATTGAAAAAATTTTTATTATGAAATAATTGTTATACAATTGTGAAATAATTAACCAATCCTATTAATTTATAACAAATTATTTATGAAAAAGATTCTTTTATCTGCAGTAGCATTAGTAATGCTTTTCTCTTGTCAAAATGAAACAACAGAAGCAGCTCCAGAAGCTAATGCAATTGCAAAACGTGGTTGTGCATCACAAGAAGTTCTTGAAGCGCAATTGAAAGCTGATCCAACTTTAGCTTTGAGAATGAATGAAATTGAAGCTTTTACTCAAAAAGCAATGCTAAATGGTCGTTTGGTAAATGGTAGAGTTGAAATTCCAGTAGTAGTAAACGTTTTATATAACACTGCTGCAGAAAACATTTCGCTAACTCAAATCCAATCACAAATTGATGTATTGAATGCAGATTTCAATGCTACAAATTCAGATTTCAACAGTACACCAGCTTTATTCTCTGGAGTTGCAGCAAATGTAGGAATCACGTTTGTTTTAGAAACAGTAAACAGAAAGGCTACTTCTAAATCTTCTTGGGGGACTAGAGATGCTATGAAAAAAACAAAACAAGGAGGTTTAGATCCTACATCACCTACAACTAAATTGAATATGTGGGCTTGTACTATTGGTGGTGGAATCTTAGGTTATGCTCAATTTCCTGGGGGAGCTTCTTCTACAGATGGTGTTGTAGTAGATTCTAAATATTTTGGATTATCTGGTTCAGGAGCATTCCCATACAACTTGGGAAGAACAATGACTCATGAAGTTGGTCACTGGATGAACTTACGTCACATTTGGGGAGATGCTACTTGTGGAAGTGATTTAGTTTCAGACACTCCTACACACAATACTTCAAATTATGGTGTTCCGGCTTACCCACACTATAGCACTTGTACTGGAACTCCAGTAGAAATGACTATGAACTACATGGATTACACTGATGATAGAGGAATGTATATGTTCTCTAATGGTCAAAAATCAAGAATGGCTGCAATTTTTGTTTCAGGTGGAGCAAGAGCAGGTTTCGGAATATAATTTTTAAACTTCATAAAAGGAGGTGATTCAATAAATCACCTCCTTTTTTTATTCTATTTTTCAAGGTATTCTTGAAAATAATAACACTTCTTAGCATTTTATTTCTACCGAATTTTCCATTGCTATTTTTTTATCCATAAAATTTTGGCTACTACTCTTACAATTTTAAATCCAAAATAAAAGCAGAAATAGTATTCTACATTATTTAAAAAATAAATGAGTAAAAAATTGGTGTTTTAAATAAAAAGTTATAAAATTGTTAAATAATTAACCAAAACTAATTTATTACCTATTTACTATGAAAAAAATTTTTTTATCTGCTGTAGCATTAGTAATGCTTTTCTCTTGTCAAAATGAAACGACAGAATCTGCTCCAGAAACTAATGCAATTGCACAACGAGGCTGCGCATCTCAGGACGTATTATTAGCTCAAATGAAAGCTGATCCAAAACTAGCGCTAAGAATGAACGAGATTGAAGCATTCACACAAAAATCAATGGCATCTGCTCGAATAGTAGATGGAAAAATTCAAATTCCTGTCGTAGTTAATGTATTGTACAGAACAACTACGGAAAATATTTCATTAGCACAAATCCAATCTCAAATTGATGTTTTAAACAAAGATTTTAATGCTGCTAATTCAGATTTTAATCAAGTACCTACTTTATTTGCAGGAGTAAAAGCAAATGTTGGAATCTCTTTTGTACTTGAAGCAGTTTACAGAAAAGCAACTACTAAAACTTCATGGGGAACAAACGATGAAATGAAAAGTACTTCATTAGGAGGAATTTCACCAACTACTCCAACTACTAGGATGAACCTTTGGGCTTGCACAATTGGTGGTGGTATATTAGGTTATGCTCAATTTCCTGGCGGATCCTCTTCTACTGATGGTGTTGTTATAGATTCTAAATATTTAGGGAATACGGGAACTGCTGTATATCCTTTCAACTTAGGAAGAACAGCAACTCATGAAGTAGGACACTGGATGAACTTACGTCATATTTGGGGAGATGCAACTTGCGGTAGTGATTTAGTATCTGATACACCTACTCACAACGCTGCAAATTCTGGAGTTCCAGCATACCCACATTATAGTACTTGTTCAGGAAATCCTGTTGAAATGACAATGAACTATATGGATTATACTGATGATAGAGGAATGTACATGTTCTCTAACGGACAAAAATCAAGAATGGCTGCAGTTTTTGTTTCTGGTGGATCAAGAGCTAGTTTCAGGTTATAATTTTTTGTTTTTTTAGATTATAAAACTCGCTACTTGTTAGCGAGTTTTTTTATCTTTATAACCTAAAACAATAAAATGATTACACCTAAAACCATTTCAAATGGCATTATCAGAGCCTTATTAATCGTTCTAGTTGTCGGTTTGGTTTTGTTCTTCTTATACAAAATTCAAGCGGTACTAATCTATCTCGTTGTATCCTTAATACTAACCTTAATAGGGAATCCTATTTTAGACTTTTTTAAAAAGCGATTGAAATTCAATCATATTTTTGCTACTATTACCACTTTACTACTTTTTGTATTGATTATATCTGGTTTTATAATGATGTTTGTTCCTTTAATTTTATCACAAGGTCAAAATTTATCACTTTTAAATACTTCAAAAATAGAAAGTAATATTGTTCAATTAATAAGTCAAATCAGTTTATATCTAGAGAGTCACCAAATTGATTCTTCTCAAATTTTAAAAGAGACTAATCTTACGTCTAAAATCAATTTTAATTTTATTCCTAATTTTTTAAATACAGTAATCAATACTATCAGTAGCTTTGGGGTTGGCTTAGGTTCCGTTTTATTTATTACTTTTTTCTTTTTAAAGGATCGATTAATTTTCATTATTGGTTTTAAAAAAATAATTGAAGATAGCCATGAAGATCAAATATTAAGCTCATTAGAAAAAATAAACCACTTGCTGTCTCGATATTTTATTGGTTTATTGCTTCAATTATTTATTGTCTTTCTTTTATACTTAATCGTATTATTCATTTTTGGAGTTCCAAATGCAATTGTTATTGCCTTTTTATGTGCAGTACTCAATATCATTCCTTATATAGGGCCATTGATTGCCTCCTTTCTAGCCGCTATTTTAACGATGATGAGTAATTTAGGGAGTGATTTTAGAACTGAAATTTTACCAACAACGATATACGTTTTAGTTGGTTTTTGGATAGTTCAAATTATCGATAACAATGCGTCACAACCTATCATTTTTTCTAAAAGTGTGAGTTCACATCCACTCGAAATTTTCTTAGTGATACTCATTGCAGGTTTCCTTTTTGGAATTCTAGGAATGATAGTGGCTGTTCCTCTTTATACTATAATCAAAGTAATTGGAAAAGAATTTTTTCCAGAAAACAAAATCATTATGTTACTAACCAAAGACATCTAATTGTGGATTTAGAGATTTTAGATGCCAAAATACAGGCATTTATCAATGAAAATATTGGTAAAAGTATAACAAAGTTAGCCCTACAAAAAAATCCTTTTCAAGAAATGAATTGGCATATCATTTTGAATCAAATAGAAGCTAAAACAAAAGCTAAAGAGAAGTTGCCTACCTGGTTTTTGGCTCAAAATATTATATTTCCTAATAAAATTTCAATAGAACAAACTTCATCTGAAAAAACAGCTTTTTACAAAGCTTCTTTAATCTCAGGTGAATCTTTAATCGATTTAACTGGAGGTTTTGGAGTAGATGATTATTATTTTGCACAAAAAATTAATAAAGTAGCTCATTGTGAAATAAATTCAGAGCTTTCTGCTATCGTTCAATACAATTTTAAACAATTAAACATATTAAATATTAACTGTTATGCCGGAGATAGCTTAGTTGTTTTATCTAATTTAAATAAAAAATGGGATTGGATTTATATCGATCCTTCTAGAAGAAATGAAACAAAAGGTAAAGTATTTATGTTAAAGGATTGCTTGCCTAATGTTCCTGAAAACCTCGATTTTTATTTCTCTCATTCAAATTCTGTACTTATAAAAACTGCACCTATACTAGATATTTCTGCAGGTTTATCAGAATTAAAAAACGTTAAAATTATTCATATCCTAGCATTAGAAAATGAAGTAAAAGAGTTGTTATGGGAACTACACAAAGATTATTTTGGCACTACAGAGATCAAAACTGCTAATATCGTTAAGAATAAAATTGAACTATTCGATTTCATTTTAAACAAAAATTCTAAAATTCCAAATTACAGTAGTCCACAAAAGTATTTATACGAACCCAATAGCGCCATCATGAAATCAGGTGGATTCGATGAAGTTGGAACATTTTACAATTTAAATAAAATACAAAAACACTCTCATCTTTACACTTCTGATGTCTTAATTTCATTTCCAGGACGTACTTTTGAAATTCTACACGCAATACCATACCATAAATCGGAGATGAAAGTTTACTTAGAAAAGAAACAAGCTAATCTAACCACAAGAAACTTTCCAGATAGTGTCGAAACTATTCGGAAAAAATGGAAAATAAAAGAGGGAGGAAATACCTATTGTTTTTTTACAACTGATGAAAACAATCATAAAATAGTTTTAATTTGCACTAAAATAATATAAAAATGAAATACATAATTTTCTTATACTCATTGTTCATCAGCTTCAATAGTGCAGCACAGAAACCATGTGATTATAGTGTCAATGTAAATGATTCTATTGGCACCTATAAAGCAACCCGGGATTATATGATTAGTGAGAAAAAATTTGGCGGAAGCTCAAGCTATATTTTTTGCACTTTGTCATTGACAGATGGATTACCAACTTTGACTGTTCAAAATATTCAAAAAAGTAAAGATTTTATGAAAGCCAATTGCTTCGATAAAAATTCTAAATTAATCTTACAGTTAAATAATGGTAAAATAATTACATTAATTCATATCGATCAAGAAAATTGTGGTACTATGATTAGGGATGATAAAGGATTTGATAATAGAATTAATTCCGGAATTTTTATGTTCATGAAAGAAAGTTTTGAAGACCTAAAAAACTCCTCTGTTTCTTTGATGCGTATAAAATACTTGACGGATACAGAGGATTATGTTTTAAAAAAGGAGTTAAAATCAGAATTAAATAATGAAACATACTACCCCGAAGACTACTTCATTAATTACTTAAAATGCATAGAATAGTATTATTCACAGTCCCATTTAGCGTTTGATATTTTATCATTTAAACCTGACTTTAAATTGTAATGCCACCACTCGGAATCAAAAGAGTTGAAACCATTGCTAGTCATAAGTGTTCTGATAAGAATTCTATTTTTTTTTACTTCCATAGATACTTTGGGATAGTTATGACTCGCTTCGATTCCAAAAAAATCGAAAGAAGTTCCCATGTTTAACTCTTTCCCTGTTGCATCAACCAAAGTAATATCTACCGCTCCTCCTCTATTATGAACCGAACCTTTGGCTGGATTTGCAACATATTCTGGATTAGAAACAATTTTCCACATTTTTTTTTGAATATCTAAGGGACGATAACAATCAAAAATTTTGATTTTAAATCCTTTTTTCATGAATTTCTTATTCACTTCTACCAAAGCAGTTACCGTTTTAAGACGTAAAAAACATGCTTCACAATCATAAACTTTAGCTTTCAAAAAATTATCAGTAGTTGAATATTTCAAGTCATAAACAAAATCTAGGCTGTAGTCCTTTAAATTTACAAATGTAGTATCATTAATAATTGAACTGTTATTTTCTTTAGCATCAGAAACGATAGTTTGTGATTTACAAGAGACAATACATAAAAAGGTACAAAGAAGTGCAAATGGTTTGAAACAGGAAGTCATAAATGCTATTTTTTATAAAAATAGAATAAATAAAGGAAATTCGAGAACTATTAAAACAAAAAAACCGATACTTGTTGAGTATCGGTTTTTGTGAAGGCAGAAGGATTCGAACCTTCGACCGCCTGCTTAGAAGGCAGGTGCTCTATCCAGCTGAGCTATGCCTCCATTTTAAAAATCTAAATCGACTCCTAAAAGTCGGGGTGGCAGGATTCGAACCTGCGGCCTCCTGCTCCCAAAGCAGGCGCGATAACCGAGCTACGCTACACCCCGAAAAAAATTACAAAGCGGAGGGACAGGGACTCGAACCCTGGCACCGATTACTCGATGACAGTTTAGCAAACTGCTCCATTACCACTCTGGCACCCCTCCAAGCTCAAGAAAACGTGTTCTGTTTTGCGGTTGCAAACTTATGATATCTTTAGACTTCTCACAACTATTTTAAAGCTTTTTTTTAATATTTTTTGATACATCCATAAAAAAGCTTCACAATCAAACATATACAATCAAATTAAATTTAAAAGCGATTATCTAACTCCCAAAATATGAATTTATCTAAAAAAGCTTAAATTTGCTAGATAAACCAACATTATCATAGTTATGAACAAAAGAGTTGTTATCGTATCTGCCGTTAGAACACCTATCGGAAGTTTTATGGGGGGATTATCTACAGTAACTGCGCCAAAATTAGGAGCAGCAGCAATCAAAGGCGCTCTAGATAAAATTAATCTAGATCCAAATTTAATAGATGAAGTATTTATGGGTAATGTAGTTCAAGCTGGTGTAGGACAAGCTCCTGCAAGGCAAGCTGCATTATACGCTGGTTTATCTAATTCTGTTTCTTGTACCACCATAAATAAAGTATGCGCTTCGGGAATGAAAGCGGTGATGCTGGGCGCACAAGCAATACTGTGCGGCGATGCTGAAATTGTAGTTGCCGGCGGAATGGAAAACATGAGTATGATTCCACATTACCTCAACCTTAGAAATGGAACTAAATTTGGTCCAGCCACAATGATTGATGGAATGCAAAAAGATGGTCTTACTGATGCTTACGATAACAGCGCTATGGGAGTATGTGCTGACTTATGTGCAACAGAATATAACTTTAGTCGTGAAGATCAAGATAACTTCGCAATTCAATCGTATGAGCGGAGTGCAAAAGCATGGGAATCGGGTAAATTTGACAATGAAGTTGTTCCGGTTTCGGTTCCACAAAGAAAAGGCGACCCTATCATAGTTTCTAAAGATGAAGAATTCACTAATGTAAAATTAGATAAAATACCTTCATTGAACGCTGTTTTCACAAAAGACGGAACTGTAACTGCCGCAAATGCGTCTACAATCAATGATGGTGCAGCAGCTGTAATCCTGATGAGTGAAGAAAAAGCAATCGCTTTAGGATTAAAACCTTTGGCCTATATTAAAGGATATGCCGATGCTGCACAAGAACCAAAATTGTTTACTACAAGTCCAGCAAAAGCAATGCCTAAAGCATTAGAAAAAGCAGGAATAGCGATTAGCGATGTTGATTATTTTGAATTTAATGAAGCATTTGCTGTTGTTGGCTTGGCTAATTCTAAAATTTTAGGCCTAGAAGACAGCAAAGTAAATGTAAATGGTGGCGCAGTATCTTTAGGACATCCTCTGGGTTGTTCTGGAGTTAGAATCATTGTTACTTTACTGAATGTATTAGAGCAAAACAATGCAAAAATAGGTGCTGCTGCAATTTGTAATGGCGGTGGCGGTGCATCAGCAATTGTAATTGAGAGAGCTTAAAATAATTATATAAAATGGGTTATAAGTTAAGACTTATAACCCATAATTATTAAATTTTAATAAAATTTAGATGTTCGGAATTTGTAATTTAGCCATCATTCCACTTCGCTTTGAACCCAGTGATAGAGGCGAAATCGTTTCTCAAGTTCTATTTGGTGAACATTTTGAAATTTTAGAACAACAAAAACAATGGTCTAAAGTTAAAATGCAATATGATGATTATGAAGGTTGGATCGATACAAAGCAATTGCAACTTATCTCAGAATCTAGTTTTAATCAATTATCAGCAGAAGCCATAATTCTCAATGCAGATTTAATAGAATACGTTACTGCTCCAGACAATTTATTGATTCCAATACCCCTTGGATCTTCTTTAGCTTTCCTTAATCATAATGATATAAATAGCTCTAATTTTAATTTTGAAGGGACTAAAACCAGTGGAGAAAAATCAAAAGAAAGTTTAATCAATAGTGCCTTTATGTATTTGAATGCTCCTTACCTTTGGGGTGGTAAAACTCCTTTTGGTATAGATTGCTCTGGTTTTACGCAAATGGTTTACAAACTCAATGGATATCATTTATTAAGAGATGCTTCTCAACAATCAACACAAGGAGAAGCCTTGAGCTTTATCGAGGAGAGTGAACCCGGCGATCTTGCATTTTTTGATAATGAAGAAGGTAATATTATCCATGTTGGCATTATAATGGCCGACAATTACATCATTCACGCCAGTGGAAAGGTACGTATCGATCGCATAGACCATTTAGGAATATTTAATGCTGATACCAACAAGCACACACATAAATTAAGAGTAATAAAAAAAATCATTTAAAAAAAATACCTGTCTAAATTTAGACAGGTATTTTTTTTATTACGAAAGAAATACTTATTGCTTCGCTTTTAATGCTTTATACTCTGCAGTCATTTCCAAGGCACTGTAAACACCCAATAAAGTTTTATTAACATCTACATTTTTAGGGTCTAATTCAACGGCTTTTTCAAGGTAAGGGATTGTTGCTTTAAATAGGTCTTCTCTTTTCTTTTTCAACTCGTCATAACGCTTCATATCATTTGTAGAGGTTCCCAATTTGTTCATCTCATCAATGATAATTTTTTCATTCTCTAACTTCATTGCAGCTAGATTTATGTATCCATTGGTATATTGTGGATTAATTTCGATTACTCTCTTGTAATATTTTTCAGCATCCACTGTGTTTTTTGCATTGGCACTCAATACTCCGAGATTAAAAACTAAATCAGCATCATTTGGATTTTTTTCTAAAACTTGTGCCACTAATTTTTTGTAAGTATCAAAATCCTTAGTCTCAAGATACAAATTAGCTTCAGTCAATATTAATGAGGTGTCCTCTGGATTTGCAAGTCTCGCATCAGAAACTGCCTTCTTCGCCTCTTCCGTTTTTCCTTTTTGTACTAAAATCAAAGCGATATTTTTATAAATCTCACCTCTTTTTGAAGGAATTGCTTCTGTTCTAGGCTTTTCATGTGTTCCTAACTTTACCATTCTGTCTCTTTCTTGTAAAGTGTTGAAAAAGTCTTCCTGAGTCGTTAATTTATTAACTGCAAAATAGCTCGTTCCTTTTCCTGAATAATTTAAGGTTTTAAGATCATCATAAAGCTTGAGAGCTAAATCATAATCATTAGCATTTACATAAGTTGAAGCAGCATAATATAAATTAATAGTGTCTTTTTTATCTAACAAATAAGCGTCATATAATTTTTTAGCACCATCTGCATGCTTTTCTGCTTTTGAATCAGCAATAGCACCGTTAATCAATTTGTATTTAATCTCCGTTATTGAAGTAGCTGCTTGTGTTGAAAATTTTACTTTTCCAGAAGTTTTTTCTGCTGCAATTAAATCTTGGTATGCTTTTGCAGCAAGAGAAAAATTAGTATTAGCATCAATATTCTTGTTTGCTAAATCCAATAATGAATTTCCTTTTACATAAAAAAACTGCGCTTTTTCAGCATCTGTCGCGTTAGCCATCACCGTTTCTGCTTCCATCAATATGGTTACCGCTTCTTGAGACTTACCTGCTTTCAACGCTTTTTCAGCGGCTTTAATTTGATCTTTTTGAGCAAAAGTAGCTACTGATATCAATATTGTTGATGCTAGTAATACATATTTACCTTTCATACTATTCTATTTTTGTTTAATAATTATTCTTAGATTTCTATTTTTTATGATTCGTCTTCGTCATCTTCTACATCTGACTCGTCATCTGCCTCATCTTCTTCGGTTTCGTCCTCGTCTTCATCCTCTTCCGATCCTTCGTCTTCCAGTACTTCTAAAACGGGTTTAACTCGCTCTATAGTTTCATTTTCGATAATGTTTCCATCTTCATCTAAGACTACTTCAGCCACATCATCTTTCATAACTTTTGTTACAGCTGCAATAGAATCGTTTCCTTTTATATTGATCAATTTCACACCTTGTGTAGCTCGACCCATTACTCTAAGGTCTTCAACGGCCATTCGGATGGTCAATCCTGATTTATTGATAATCATTAAATCATCTGCATCAGTTACTGCATTTATAGAAATCAATTTACCTGTTTTTTCAGTAATATTGAGTGTTTTAACTCCTTTACCACCGCGATTCGTTATACGATATTCGTCTAAACTAGATCGTTTTCCATATCCGTTTTCGGCAACTACTAATATCTCACTATTCATATCATTTACAGTAACCATGCCAATTACTTCATCTGAATCGTCCTTAAGTGTAATTCCACGAACTCCAGAAGCTGTTCTTCCCATTGGACGGGTTTTAGTCTCTTCAAATCGAACTAATTTTCCAGATTTAACAGCTAATATAATTTGGCTTTGACCATTAGTTAATTTTGCCTCTAATAACTCATCGCCCTCTTTAATTGTAATCGCAGCAACTCCATTGACTCTAGGTTTAGAATATTTTTCAAGAGATGTTTTCTTTACCTGCCCTTTTTTGGTCACCATAATAAGGTTATGGCTAGTGATGTACTCTTTGTCTTTTAAATCTTGGGTGCAAATAAATGCTTTTACTTTATCGTCACTTTCAATGTTAACTAAGTTTTGAATAGCTCGTCCTTTAGCGGTTTTACTTCCTTCTGGTATTTCATAAACACGCATCCAGAAACATTTTCCTTTTTGCGTAAAGAACATCATATACTGGTGATTTGTTGCCACAAACATGTGTTCTAAGAAATCCTGATCTCTTGTTCCTGCACTTTTTTGCCCAACTCCTCCTCTATTCTGCGTTTTGTATTCCGTAAGATTGGTACGTTTAATATATCCTGCATGTGAAATTGTGATTACAACATTTTCATCTGCAATTAAATCTTCAATACTTACGTCTCCTCCTGAATATTCTATAACAGAACGACGTGTATCTCCATATTTATCACGAATTTCCGTTAGTTCTTCTTTAATCAAGGCTATTCTTAAGTTTACATCTGCTAATAAAGCTTTTAAATACTCTATTAACTTCATTATTTCATCGTATTCTGTTCTTAACTTATCTTGTTCAAGACCTGTTAATTGACGCAAACGCATTTCAACAATGGCACGAGATTGAATATCGGATAAATTGAATCTTTCAATTAATTTTTCTCTTGCTTCTTCGGTACTTTTTGAAGCTTTGATTAAAGCAATTACTTCGTCAATATTATCTGAAGCGATAATCAAACCTTCTAATATATGCGCTCTAGCTTCCGCTTTTTTCAATTCAAATTGCGTTCTGCGAGTCACTACATCATGACGGTGCTCTATAAAATAATGAATCAAATCTTTCAGATTCAACATTTGCGGACGCCCTTTCACAATGGCAATGTTGTTTACGCTAAACGAAGATTGTAACTGTGTAAATTTATAAAGTGTATTTAAAACTACGTTTGGTGTAGCATCACGTTTCAAAATATAAACGATTCGCATCCCGTTTCTATCCGATTCATCTCGGATATTCGCAATTCCATCAATTTTTTTATCATTAACCAAATCAGCCGTACGCTTAATCATATCGGCCTTGTTAACTTGATAAGGAATTTCGGTAACGATAATACATTCTCTTCCATCCACTTCTTCAAAACCTACTTTGGCACGCATTACAATACGTCCTCTACCTGTTTTGAATGCTTCACGAACCCCTTCATAACCATATATAATACCACCTGTAGGAAAATCGGGAGCTTTGATATGCGTCATCAACTCATCAATCTCAATATCATTATTATCCATGAAGGCTAACGTACCGTTGATTACCTCGGTTAAGTTGTGCGGAGGCATATTAGTTGCCATACCAACTGCAATTCCTGTTGCCCCATTTATTAATAAGGTAGGAACACGCGTTGGCATAACTGTTGGCTCTTCTAACGTATCATCAAAATTTAATTTAAAATCAACAGTTTCTTTATCTATATCCGCCAAGATTTCCTCTGAAATTTTGCGCATTCTAGCCTCCGTATAACGCATTGCTGCAGGGCTATCTCCATCCACAGAACCAAAATTACCTTGACCGTCAATCAATAAATAACGCATACTCCATTCTTGTGCCATACGAACCATGGCATCATAGACAGAGGTATCACCATGTGGGTGATATTTTCCAAGAACTTCCCCGACAATTCTTGCGGACTTTTTATGGGCAGATCTGGAGTTTACTCCTAAATCATGCATACCATAAAGTACTCTTCGATGTACTGGTTTCAAGCCATCTCTGACATCTGGAAGTGCTCTTGATACAATTACTGACATCGAATAATCGATGTAAGCTGTTTTCATTTCATCTTCAATGTTAATAGGAATTAACTTTTCTCCTTCAGACATAGGTTGTTATATTAAATAATTATATTAGTTTCAAAACGTGCCAATATACGCCTTTTTGAAATTTTTAAACCAATTTTAAAACACTTATTTAAATGATTTATCAACAAATTATTCCTCGATTTAAGTTAATAATTTAAGGTAAATTTAACTTTAATATCATGATTATTTTTGTCACTTAGCTGACAGCACTTCGAATAGGAATGGTTTTTGTTTTTCTATCACTAATTCACTAAATTTACGATATCAAATATATATTATGGATGATAATTTTTCACCAAGAGTAAAAGACGTTATTACTTACAGCAAAGAAGAAGCATTGCGATTGGGGCATGATTTTATAGGAACAGAGCACTTAATGTTAGGTATTTTAAGAGACGGAAACGGCAAAGCGATTCAAATATTGAATAACCTTGATGTTGATTTAGAACATTTACGTAGAAAAGTAGAAATCCTAAGCCCTGCGAGTCCCAGTTTAGAAGTAAATGTTGAGAAAAAAAACTTACACTTGACACGCCAAGCAGAACGAGCCTTAAAAACTACTTTTTTGGAAGCAAAAGTATTTCAAAGTACCTCGATTAGCACAGCACATTTATTGTTGTGTATTTTAAGAAATGAAAACGATCCAACAACCAAGCTATTGAATAAATTAAAAATTGATTACGATATAGCCAAAGAACAATATCTAAACATGACTCCAAACGAAGAAGATTTTATAGAAAATTTGCCAAGAAATGAATCGTATAATGACGATTCAGGACAAGATGACAGTCTGAAAGAAAGTAGCTTTAACAATCCAGCAAATAAGTCCAACAAAAAATCAAAAACTCCAGTTTTAGATAATTTTGGAAGAGATTTAACCGAAATGGCTGAAGAAGGAAAATTAGATCCGGTGGTGGGACGTGAAAAGGAAATTGAACGCGTTTCGCAAATTTTGAGCCGTCGAAAAAAGAACAATCCTTTACTTATAGGGGAACCAGGTGTAGGTAAATCTGCTATTGCCGAAGGTTTAGCGTTACGAATTATTCAGAAAAAAGTATCACGTACTTTATTCAATAAACGTGTTGTAACGCTTGATTTAGCGAGTTTAGTTGCGGGTACAAAATACCGAGGACAATTTGAAGAGCGCATGAAAGCTGTCATGAACGAACTAGAGAAAAATGATGACATCATTCTTTTTATAGATGAAATTCACACCATTGTTGGCGCTGGTGGTGCCACTGGTTCGCTTGATGCTTCGAATATGTTTAAACCAGCATTAGCTCGTGGAGAAATTCAATGTATTGGCGCAACAACATTAGACGAATACAGACAATACATAGAAAAAGATGGAGCTCTGGAAAGACGTTTTCAAAAAATAATCGTAGAGCCAACTACGGTATCGGAAACAATTACCATTTTGAATAATATTAAAAATAAATACGAAGACCATCACAATGTTACTTACACACAAGAAGCTATTGAAGCCTGTGTTAAATTAACGGATAGATACATGTCTGAACGCTTTTTACCAGACAAAGCTATTGATGCTTTGGACGAGGCAGGTTCTAGAGTTCACATCACTAATATTGAAGTACCCAAACAAATTTTAGATTTAGAACGTCAATTAGAAGATGTTCGAGAACTGAAGAATGTTGTTGTAAAAAAACAAAAATACGAAGAAGCTGCTAAACTTCGAGACGATGAAAAACGTATTGAAAAAGATTTAGCTATTGCTCAAGAACAGTGGGAAGAAGATGCTAAAAACAACAGAATAGAAGTTACTGAAGATAATGTTGCTGATGTAGTTTCTATGATGAGTGGTATTCCAGTAAATCGAATTGCACAAACTGAAAGCAACAAATTAGCAAAATTACCTGAACTTATTGAAGGAAAAGTTATTGGACAGAGAGAAGCGGTGATGAAAATTGCGCGCTCTATCCAAAGAAATCGTGCCGGATTAAAAGATCCGAATCGTCCAATTGGTTCTTTTATTTTCTTAGGACAAACTGGCGTAGGTAAAACCCAATTGGCGAAAGTATTAGCGAAAGAATTATTTGATTCTGAAGATGCCTTGATTCGTATTGACATGAGTGAATACATGGAAAAATTTGCCATTTCACGATTAGTTGGAGCACCTCCGGGTTATGTTGGATATGAAGAAGGTGGTCAGCTTACTGAAAAAGTAAGAAGAAAACCATATTGTGTGGTACTTCTTGATGAAATTGAAAAAGCGCACCCTGATGTTTTTAATATGTTATTACAAGTTTTAGATGACGGATATTTGACAGACAGCTTAGGACGCAAAATTGATTTCAAGAATACAATTATCATCATGACTTCAAATGTGGGAGCCAGACAACTGAAAGATTTTGGGCAAGGTGTAGGTTTTGGAACCGCTGCCAAAGTGGCTCAGGCTGATGATAATTCGAAAAGCATTATAGAAAATGCTTTAAAGAAAACTTTTGCACCTGAATTCTTGAATCGAATTGATGATGTAATTGTATTCAATGCCCTAGAAAAACATGATATTGATTTAATTATCGAAATTGAATTGAAAAAATTATTTGCACGCGTAGCTGAATTAGGATATCAATTAAATCTTTCTGATAAAGCAAAAGCATTTATTGCTGAGAAAGGTTTTGATAAACAATTTGGCGCAAGGCCTTTAAAAAGAGCGATTCAAAAGTATGTTGAAGATACATTAGCTGAGGAAATCATAACTTCTAAAATCACTTCAGGTGATGAAATATTTATGGATATAGAAGAGGGTTCACAAGAACTCACCGTTCAAATTCACAAAGCTGGAGAGGCTACAAATCTTTAAATTTACTCCTTAAAACAATTCAATAAGCCCGTTACGTTTTTATAACATAACGGGTTTATTATTTACAATAAACATCCTTTTTTTGAAAACAAATATTTACATTTGATTTTAAAAAAGGTTAAAAATATCAATTTATGTCAGACAATAAAGTTATTCTAGGTAGTGAAGAATGGTGTTCTTTTCCAGAAATAGGAATTCCTACAATAAAAGCAAGAGTTGATTCGGGTGCAAAAACATCTGCTTTACACGCTATAAACATTGCCCCGTTTATAAAAAACGACAGCAACTGGGTGAAATTTGACATTAACCCGATACAGAATAATCTAAAAACGGTAATTCATTGCGAAGCTCCTTTAATTGACAAACGGATTGTTAAAAGTTCAAGTGGTTTTAGAGAACAACGCTATGTTATACAAACAAATCTTCAAATAGGAAGTTCAAAATGGCCAATTGAAATGACATTGACCAATCGAGATTCTATGGGTTTTAGAATGCTACTAGGTCGTGAAGCGATGAGCGGAAGAGTGCTAGTAGATCCAGAACAAAAATATCTTTTGGGACAGCCTAGCACTGACACTTTGAAAGAATTATATAAAAATTCTGAAAAAGCAAGTTCTGGTTTACGCATTGGACTTTTGGCCAGCAATCCAGAATTGTATAGCAACAAGCGCATCATGGAGGCAGGCGAAATGCGTGGTCATGAAATGCACTTTTTGAACATCAAAGAATGTTATATGAAACTCGATGCAAAAACACCTGAAATTCATTATCGCGGTGGAAAAATATTAAATCAATTTGATGCTGTTATTCCTAGAATCAGACCTAGTATTACTTTTTACGGTTGTGCACTAACTAGACAATTTGAGGCCTTAAAAGTGTATTGCCTGAACTCTTCAAACGCTATTACACAATCACGTGATAAATTATACTCCTTGCAATTACTATTAAATCATGGCGTAGAAATTCCCACTACTGGATTTGCCAATTCACCTTTGGATACCGATGATTTGATAAAAATGGTTGGAGGTTCCCCGTTGATCGTAAAATTACTAGAAGGAACACAAGGAAAAGGGGTAGTTTTAGCGGAGACCAAAAAAGCAGCAGAGAGTGTTATCAACGCCTTCAAAAGTTTAAATGCTAATATATTGGTGCAAGAATTTATCAAAGAAGCCAATGGAAAAGACATTCGTTGTTTTGTTATAGACGGAAAAGTAGTTGCCGCTATTCAAAGGGAAGCAATGCCAGGTGAATTTCGAGCCAATATTCATCTTGGAGGAACAGCATCTATAATAAAAGTTACCGCTGAAGAAAAAAGAATAGCTATTAAAGCAACTAAAGCAATGGATCTTAAAGTAGCTGGTGTAGATATTATTCGTTCCTCAAAAGGTCCTTTATTGCTTGAAGTAAACTCATCTCCGGGTTTAGAGGGAATTGAAGGCGCTACAAACAAGGATATTGCAGGTGAAATGATCAAAGCAATTGAAAAACATTTCAAGCAAAAAGCGGATCTAAAATAACATCATGCCATCATTTAGCATCTACAATATTAAAAATAAATGAAATACACCTAAAAAAATGAACATCGAATTCAATGTATAATTTCCTCCTATTAAAAAACAGATAATTTATTATTGTTCGAATCAAACTCAATTTACATTGATAAATTCAAACAAAATGAATCCAGATTTTAAGCTTTAAATGATGAAAACTGAAATTTTTAATACAATTAAACATTTCGCATAAAACAAATCATATTCTGAAATTTAAAGAAACGTATATGAAATTCACAAAAAAACCATTCCGTTAAGAATGGTTTTTTTTGTAAATAATTCACTTCGTTATATAAAAATACTGAAAATGTAGTACAAGATTGCTGCAAGAATTGCGGATATTGGAATAGTTAAAACCCAAGCCCATAACAAACTTACGGTCATTCCCCAACGTACTGCAGAGACTCTTTTAGTAAGACCAACTCCAATGATTGATCCCGTGATTGTATGTGTTGTACTTACAGGAACTTTAAAATGTTCTGTAAAATATAAGGTTAAAGCTCCTGCTGTTTCAGCAGCAACACCTTCAAAAGATGTTACTTTTGTGATTTTTGAACCCATCGTTTTCACGATTTTCCATCCTCCACTTAAAGTTCCTGCAGCAATGGCAGAATAACACGCTAAAGGAATCCAAGCGGGCATTTTAAAAGCACCTTCATCATTTGGTAATACAACATCCAACCAAGATGGCAGCGATTCTTGAGCAACACCGCTAGTGTTGATATAAACTGCCACAGCTGCTGCGATAATACCCATTACTTTTTGGGAATCATTTCCTCCGTGACCTAAACTAAAAGCTGCAGATGATAGTAATTGCATTTTCTTTAACCAAGCAGTCGCCTGATTTAAATTTAAACTACTAAATATCAAACAAAAAGTACTAATTGACAAAACTATAAAAGCAACTAAAAACCATTTTATATTGTGTGTCTCAAAAGCAACACTCCAAAAATGAGAATCAAAACGAGGTTTTTCAATTTGATCAAAATAAACCATTTGTGATTCTACAAACCAAACTGTTAATACCATTAACAAAGCGGTGAAAATCTTTGGATAAATACTTTTCTTAGAGGCATTAAGCAACCAAATAGACATTAAATAAGATATCAAAGCTCCCAATAAAGGTGCCAAAATAATAAAGGCAACGATGATTAAAACTCCCGAAGGCATACCACCATCTTTTCCTGCTTTGTACCAAGAAACTACGCCAAAACCAGCATGAGCAATGGCTGCCCCTGCAAATCCACCTATCAATGTATGAGAAGAACTTGAAGGAATTCCTTGCCACCACGTAAATAAATTCCAAATAATAGCTGCTATTACACCTGCTAAAATCACAATTAGGTTTATATCCATGGTATTAGCAGTTTTTGCAACAGTATCAGCTACACCAAAACCAAAAACCCAGTAAGCCAAAAAGTTAAAAAATGCTGCCCAAACAACAGCCTGAAAAGGGGATAATACTTTGGTAGCAACAACTGTTGCTATAGCATTGGCAGCATCATGAAAACCATTGATGTAATCAAAAATTAATGCCAAAACTATAATAACTATAAGTAGAGTAAATTCCATATTTTTAATTTCAGAATAAAACGGATTGAATTAAGAATGTTTTACAGAAATAGATTCTAAAACACCAGCTACACTTTTACATTTATCCGTTGCAGTTTCCAAAACTGATAATACTTCCTTGTATTTGATTATATTTTTTGCATCCGTTTCATTTTCGAATAAATCAAGAACCGCTTTATCATAAACGTTGTCTGATTTATTTTCTAGTTTATTAATTCGAAGACAAGCATCAGTAATATTCTTCATTTTTTTCAAATCTCTCAATTCTCTGATAGCAACATCAATATTTTGACAGGCTTCGAGATTAATTTCAGTTAATTTTCTGATTGATTTGGTAATTTTATCTACTTGGTACAAACGCATTCTACTTGCTGCACCATGAAGATTTCCAGCAACATTATCAATTGAAGTAATTAATGAATAAATATCCTCTCTATCAAATGGTGTGATAAAATTTCTACTCAACTCAAGGTTTGTTTGACGGGTAATATCCTCTCCTTTTTGTTCTAAAACATCAATTTTCTGAAAAAGAACTTCGCGTTCTTTTAAAGGAAGGTTTACGGCTTCATGCAAATTTGTAGCAATTTCTATTAAATTACTAGAAGCTTCTTCAAAAAGAGGGAAAAACTTTTTGTCTTTAGGAACCAAAAATTGGAAAAAATTATTTATGTTCATTTCATTAAAATTTAGTTTGGCAAAATTACTTCATTATTAATCGCTAATGTTAAGCCATTGTTAACAAATTATTTTCTATTTGAAAAGTATTCAAGAATGAAACTGTATTTTCAATGTCATAATGTAAAATCCTGTCTTCTTTTATCAACGGTACTTCCTCTCGATACGCGTATAAAAACAACTCAATGAAGTTACTAGATAATAAAGGACGTCTGTATTCTATAGCTTGTGAAGCATTTAATAATTCTATGGCAAGAATTCGTTCTAAATTATCTAAAACACGTAAAGCTTTAGTAGCGGCATTTGCACCCATGCTTACATGATCTTCTTGCCCGTTACTTGAAACAATACTATCTATGCTAGCTGGTGTTGCTAACTGCTTGTTCTGACTTGCAATACTCGCTGCGGTATATTGTGGAATCATCAAGCCTGAATTAAGTCCTGGATTATCAACCAAAAATGCGGGAAGATTTCTCGTTCCTGAAATTAACTGATACGTTCTTCGTTCAGAAATACTTCCTAATTCTGCTAAAGCGATTGCCATAAAATCTAGGGCCAATGCCAAAGGTTGTCCATGAAAATTACCACCAGAAATGATTTGGTCACTTTCAATAAAAATATTTGGATTGTCGGTCACCGAATTAATTTCAGTTTTAAATACTTTTTTCACATAGTCAATTGCATCTTTTGAAGCGCCATGTACTTGTGGCATACAGCGGAAAGAATACGGATCTTGAACATGTTTTTTTGGCTGCTTGATAATCTCACTTCCTTCTAAGAATCCTTTAATACGATTCGCAGTAATTATTTGTCCTTTGTGAGGTCGAATAAAATGAATTAATTCATGGAAAGGTTCTATACGACCATCAAAAGCTTCCAATGAAATAGTTCCTATTAAATCTGCTAAATAAGAAAACTTATTTACCTTCATTAAAATATGGGCTCCATAAGCACTCATAAATTGTGTTCCGTTCAGTAAAGCCAATCCTTCTTTTGATTGTAAAACAATCGGTTGCCAATCAAAATGTTTCAAAACAACACTCGAATGCACTTTTTTACCTTCAAAATAAACTTCACCTTCGCCCAATAAAGGCAACGATAAATGTGCCAATGGAGCCAAATCTCCCGAAGCTCCTAGTGAACCTTGTTCATAAATTACAGGGAAAATATTATTATTATAAAAGGCTATCAATCGCTCTACTGTTTGTAATTGAATGCCCGAATGCCCGTAACTCAAGGATTGTATTTTAAGTAACAACATCAACTTTACAATTTCAATTGGTACTTCTCCACCGGTACCACAAGAATGTGATTTAACTAAATTTTCTTGTAATTTTGATAAATTTTCATTTGATATTTTAACATTACAAAGAGATCCAAAACCAGTGTTTATTCCATAAATAGGCTCCGATTGTAATGCCATTTTTTTGTCTAAATACTCACGACATTTTTGAATATTAACTTTTGCTTCTTCTGATAGCGCCAGTAATTTATGATGTAAAACAATTTCCTGCAGTATTTCTAAGCTAAGCAATTCAGTACTAATGTAATGCGTATTGTCCATTTTGTTAGTTTTAAGTAAGTAAAATTGAATAAATCTTTATAACTACACAACATTTATTTCTCCTATTTTAATTTTAAAGTTAAACAAAACAAAAAATTATTGTTTTTTACTTTTTCTAATGCGGATCAAAAGTATTCTCAAAACACTTTTGATCTTAGTAACTTGCTTATCCTATTTCATTTATAAAATAGTAATGGGGATACTTTCAGCAGTTCGCTATCATAATAAAAATAATTGCATCAATCCTTTTGCATTAAGTAGCAATAAACTTTTGGAAATAAATTAAAGAATTCAATAAAAATTACGAATAGCTTTTTTGAGTACCTAATAAATGAAACAATAATCAACAATTATCAGCAGATACCTCTTATTTTCAAATATTCGCAAAAACAATTTGAGTCGCGCTGTGTTTTATAAAAAACAGTACTTTTGAATATATAAATGACACACCACAAAGCAACATATCAGACTTCGATAACAACTCAAATTTGGGTTGGCTTTGCTTTTTCATTTTCAACAACGACTGCTACTACCCCTTTGGGGTAAACTCACTACATATAATTCTATTATTATTTTTTTCGAAAGAAAAAGAGTTTATTGGCTGTGTATAAAAGACTACGTTTCTAAACAAACAAACTAAACACTAGTAAATCACAACTAAGTTGAAAAAGATAAAATTGGCGATTTTACAGGTACAAAATATAAATTATTAGATATGAAAGTATTAAAATTTGGCGGAACCTCTGTTGCCAATGCAGAAAACATAAAGTTGGTTTTAAGAATTATAAATGAAAAAGCAAGAGATGAAAAATTAATTGTTGTAGTTTCTGCGTTGAGTAAAGTAACTGATCTGTTGCAACTAGCTTCTCAAAAAGCAGCTGCTGGCGACGAAAACTTCAAAGTAATTCTGACCGATTTAGAGAAAAAGCATTTAGACGTATTAAAAGATCTTATACCAATAAGTGAACAAAGCAGTCTTTTGAGCCATGTAAAAAGAATAATCAACCATTTAGAGACCTTATTGGATGGCTGCTATCTTTTAGGCGAATTATCACCCAGAACTTCAGATACAATTTTGAGTTTCGGTGAATTACTATCTGCTTTCATTATCGCCGAAGCTTTGAAACAAAATGGGAACAATAGTATTTATAAAGACAGTCGAGAGCTTATTAAAACCAACAACCATTTTGGTAAAGCAATTGTAAATTTTGATGTTTCCAATGCTTTAATAACTGATTTTTTTGCTTCGAATGAAAATCAAGTGGTCGTTATGCCTGGATTTATTGCTGCCTCATTAGACGGGATCAATACTACTTTAGGCCGCGGAGGATCTGATTATTCCGCTGCTATACTCGCGGGAGCTTTGAATGCTATAGATTTAGAAATTTGGACCGATGTTAACGGAATGTATACAGCCAACCCTAAAATTGTAAAACAAGCACATCCAATAGCCTTTATTTCGTATCAGGAAGCAATGGAATTATCTCATTTTGGTGCGAAAGTTTTGTATCCGCCAACTATACAACCCGTCTTAAAAAAAAATATTCCAATTCTTATCAAAAATACATTCGAGCCAGAAGCCGAGGGAACATTAATTTCCAACCAACAAATGGATTTTACCAATCCTGTGAAAGGAATTAGTCATATTGATAAAATTAGTTTGATTACGCTGGAAGGTCCAGGAATGATTGGTGTTGCTGGTTCTTCCAAAAGACTTTTTGAAGTGTTGTCACAAGAAAATGTCAATGTCGTTTTTATTACTCAAGCCTCCTCAGAACATTCAATTTGTATCGGAATTCTAAATTCAGATGCCGACATTTCCGAAATTGCTATAAACAAAGCCTTTGAAGTTGAAATTTTACAAAATAAAATAAAACCTTGTATTGTCGAAAAAAACCTGTGCATCATAGCATTAGTTGGAGAAAATATGAAAAATCATCAAGGGTTGAGCGGTAGAATGTTTAGCACTTTGGGGAAAAACAATGTAAATATTCGAGCGATTGCACAAGGTGCTTCCGAAAGAAATATTTCGGCAGTTATAAACGAACGCGATGTAAAAAAAGCATTGAATTCTTTACATGAAAACTTCTTCGAAAAAAACACCAAGCAATTGAATCTCTTTGTGATGGGAGTGGGAAATGTGGGAGAAAAATTTATCGAACAGATACACCAACAAAAGAAATTTTTAAAAGACACCTTACGAATAAACCTCCGCGTTATTGCATTGTCCAATTCTCGAAAAATGTATTTCGATGAAGATGGGATTTCATTAAAAAACTGGCATTTCTTATTGGAAACTGGTGATCCTGCCGATAAAGAACAGTTTATATCCAATGTAAAACAACTCAATTTACGCAATAGTATTTTTGTAGATATTACTGCAAATGAAAGTGTGTCTAAAACCTATGAACACTATTTAAAACAAAATATTGCAGTAGTAACCTGTAATAAAATTGCTTGTGCATCAGAATACGACAACTATAAAAAACTAAAAAAACTATCCCGACAATTCAATACCCCTTTTCTATTTGAAACGAATGTAGGAGCCGGATTACCAATTATTGATACTGTGAAAAACCTAGTTGCCTCTGGAGATAAAATCAATAAAATTCAGGCTGTTTTATCTGGAAGTTTAAATTTTATCTTTAATAATTTTGAGCAAAATAGTACTTTTCATGATGTAGTTAAAGAAGCTGGTATACAAGGATTTACAGAGCCAGATCCGAAAATTGATTTGAGCGGAATTGACGTTGCTAGAAAGATTTTAATCCTGATTAGGGAAAGCGGTTACAAAATGGAAATTGACGAAATTGAAAATGAATCTTTTATGCCCGCAGCATGCTTGGAAACCACTACAAATGAAGCTTTTTTCGAGTCTTTACAAGAGCATGCAGAGCACTTTGAATCTATTTACAAAGAAGCACTTAGTAAAGATTCGCGATTAAAATACGTGGCACAATTTGAAAACGGAAAAGCAAATGTTGGGTTGCGATTCATTCCTAAAGACCATCCTTTTTACAATTTAGAAGGTAAAGATAATATTGTGCTGTTTTTTACAGATCGCTATGTAGATCAGCCTTTGTTGATAAAAGGCGCTGGTGCAGGAGCTGCAGTGACGGCCTCAGGTATATTTGCTGATGTGATTAGAATTGTAAACATTTAAGAAATAGTTAAAAGTTTTATTTTTTTAAGGTTTCAAGTTCTACAACTGGCAAAAACTTTAAACCTGAAACTTTAAACCTGAAACCAAAATTTATGAATGAAATAAAAATATTTTGCCCCGCTACAATCGCAAATCTTTCTTGTGGTTTTGATGTCTTGGGACTTTGTTTGGAAACTGCTGGCGACGAAATGATCATTAGGAAATCAGCTGAAAAAGGGATTCGAATTACTAAAATTGTGGGTGCGGACTTGCCGCTAGAAACCGAAAAAAATGTGGCTGGAGTATCTGCTCTAGCAATTTTGGAAGCTGTAGAAACCGAATTTGGATTCGAAATTGAAATTTACAAACACATCAAAGCGGGAAGCGGAATAGGAAGCAGTGCTGCTAGTTCCGCCGGAGCTGTTTTTGGCATAAATGAATTACTTGGACGACCATTTACCCGAAAGGAATTGGTTCTATTTGCCATGCAGGGCGAAAAACTAGCTAGTGGAAATGCTCATGCGGATAATGTTGCTCCTGCTCTTTTGGGCGGATTTACATTAGTACGAAGTTCAAATCCGTTAGATATTATTCGCATTGATAGCCCCTCAAAATTGTATGCTACGGTGGTTCATCCTCAAATTGAATTAAAAACTTCGGATGCAAGATCGGTGTTAAAACAAACTATTTCATTGAAAAGTGCTATTATTCAATGGGGAAATGTGGGCGGACTAATAGCTGGTTTGTATACCAAAGATTACGAGCTGATAGGACGTTCCTTGCATGACGAAATTGTAGAACCGTTGCGAAGCGTGTTGATTCCTGGCTTTGATTTAATAAAAAAAACAGCCTACGAAAATGGTGCTTTGGGTTCAGGAATTTCAGGTTCGGGTCCTTCTATTTTTGCATTGAGTAAAGGAAAAGAAACTGCAGAAAAAATTGCAAAAGCGATGAGCGCCGTATATGATGAAATGAATTTACCGTATGAAATTCATGTGTCAAAAGTAAATCCTGATGGAGTACGAATTATTTAAAAATGAGTACTTAGTTCTTAATGCTCCGTTGCAAAAGCCAAGAATAAAGACTAATTACTTAGAACTTAATAAACAATGAAATACTATAGTTTAAACCATAACGCCCCACAAGTTTCTTTCAAAGAAGCTGTGATACAAGGATTAGCATCTGATAGAGGATTGTATTTTCCTGAAACCATAACCCCATTAGCACCTACTTTTTTTGACACTATCGAAAATTTAAGCAACGAAGAAATTGCATATCAAGCGATTCAACAATTTGTAGGTAATGAAATTCCTGAGATCACATTACGAACAATAATCAAAGATACCTTGTGTTTTGATTTTCCCTTAGTAGAAATCGAAAAAGGAATTTACGCACTTGAATTATTTCATGGACCTACAATGGCATTCAAAGATGTTGGCGCTCGATTCATGTCACGTTGTTTGGCATATTTTAATACAAATATAAAAGACAGTAAAAACACAGTTCTTGTAGCTACTTCTGGCGATACAGGCGGCGCTGTTGCAAGCGGTTTTCTTGCTGTTGAAGGTGTTGAAGTTATTATTCTTTATCCATCCAAAAAGGTAAGTGACATTCAGGAAAAACAATTAACTACATTAGGACAAAATATAAAAGCACTAGAAGTTGATGGCGTTTTTGATGATTGTCAAGACATGGTTAAAAAAGCATTTTTAGACGTACGTTTAAAACACAAAAACTTAACTTCTGCAAACTCAATCAATATTGCACGCTGGTTACCCCAAATGTTTTACTTTTTTTTTGCTTACAAAGCCTTAAAAAAAGAAAATAAGAAATTAATTTTTTCGTGTCCGAGTGGAAATTTTGGGAATGTTTGTGCTGGAATCATTGCCAAGAAAATAGGACTGCCAATCGAGCATTTTGTTGCAGCAACAAATGTGAATGATACTGTTCCTAGATTTTTAGAAAACGGAGTTTATAATCCAAAGCCTTCTAAAGCGACCATTTCTAATGCTATGGACGTAGGAAATCCAAGTAATTTTATTCGAATTCAAGAGCTATATCAAAATGATTTAGAACAATTCAAAAAAGATTTTTCATCCTTTACCTTCTCTGATGAAGAGACTTTAGAAGCGATGAAAACCATTTACAAGAGAGATGGTTATATTGCAGAACCTCACGGAGCAGTTGGATATTTAGGATTGAAAAAGGAATTAGAAAATCACCCAAACGCAATTGGAATTTTCTTGGAAACCGCTCACCCAATTAAATTTCTGGATGTAGTAGAACCCGCTTTGAATGTAAAACTGCCCATTCCAGAACAAATAGAAAGTGTGATAAATAAAGAAAAAATAAGTATAAAAATCAAATCATACGAGGAATTGAAAACGTTTTTAAGGTAAGGCTTTCTGTTTTTTTTTAATATAACTACCAAAATAAAAAAGTGCTTTGAAACCGAATAGTTACAGCATCCTTTTACACCAGAGAACACATACAAAAGAACAATACTATTATAGACAAACTCACTATGAAAAAACGAAATAATATGCTCCAAAAAAAATCCAATTACTACCAACATTTTTTTTTATAAAATGAATCACTAGTGTCCACTAAAAAATAAAACAAGTTCTTTGAAATTATTGTAAATCTGTATTTTAAGAGTCATTTTTGAGCGTGACGATTTGAAATGATTATTATGTTCGTAAAT
>NZ_JBLVPT020000014.1:0-84747 GCF_048286795.2 Flavobacterium frigidum | reverse complement strand
GATTTACGAACATAATAATCATTTCAAATCGTCACGCTCAAAAATGACTCTTAAAATACAGATTTACAATAATTTCAAAGAACTTGTTTTATTTTTTAGTGGACACTAGTGAAATATTAAATTAAATAAATTTCTACGGTTGATAGTATTACTCATAACGATTTCAAATTTTATTTGTACAATCGACTCCCTACTACTTTATTGTTTTCTATTAAGTAAAAATAGGTATTCAAAAATATGTTTTTTTACAATACGTTCAACGTATTATAAATGATGTACTTAAATAATTTATAGTTCAAACTACCGTAAAAATTCATAAACAGGTAATTAAAAAATTACCCAATAAACATTCTCGTTTATTTATTTTATTCAAATCTATAGATGTATAAAAAAAGCGTTGCAATTCCCCTTTTTAATTCGCTTTTTGATAAAACTTTTATCTCATACTATCAAACATTTCCCTAAATTTGCTTCCATAATTATAAAAGTTAGCGTTAAAAAAATCAAGCTATGTTACAAATTGCATTTATTAGAGAGAATCAGGAAAAAGTAATCACCGCTTTAGCAAAGAGAAACATCGATGCTACAAGTGTTGTCCAAGAGGTGATTCAACTGGATGAAAAACGCCGCGCTACTCAAGTAGAGCTAGACAATATCCTTTCAGAATCTAATAAATTATCCAAAGACATTGGCGAATTGATGAAAGGTGGAGAGAAAGCAAAGGCCGCGATTCTAAAAGAAAAAACCGTTTTAAACAAAGAGAAAAGCAAGGCTTTAGCAGAAACTGCTGATGTACTTGCTGCTGAATTGTTAGAGAAATTATATACGTTGCCTAATCTTCCGGCTGATATTGTTCCTGTTGGAAAAACGCCAGAGGAAAACCTAAATGTTTTTGAAGAAGGCGAAATTCCAGTTTTGCACGAAGGAGCGCAACCACATTGGGAATTAGTAAAAAAATACGACATCATCGATTTCGAATTGGGTGTGAAAATTACTGGAGCAGGATTTCCAGTGTATAAAGGTAAAGGAGCACGATTACAACGCGCCTTGATCAATTATTTCTTGGATAAAAATACTGCTGCAGGTTATAATGAAGTTCAAGTTCCGCACATGGTGAACGAAGCTTCGGCTTATGGAACAGGGCAACTGCCGGATAAAGAAGGGCAAATGTATCATGATAAAACGGATGATTTGTACTTAATTCCTACTGCTGAGGTTCCGGTGACAAATTTATTTCGTGATGTAATTTTAAGCGAAAACGAATTACCAGTTTTAACTACTGCTTACACGCCATGTTTCCGTCGTGAAGCAGGTTCTTATGGTGCGCATGTACGTGGATTAAACCGATTGCATCAATTTGATAAAGTAGAAATTGTACGTGTAGAACATCCTGATAAGTCATACGAAGCATTAGACGGAATGGTAGAACACGTTAAAAATATATTACAGGAATTGAAATTACCATATAGAATTTTGCGTCTTTGTGGCGGTGATATGGGTTTTGCTTCAGCATTAACGTATGATTTCGAAGTGTTTTCTACAGCGCAAGATCGTTGGTTAGAAATTAGTTCGGTTTCTAATTTTGAAACTTTTCAATCGAATCGTTTGAAATTGCGTTTCAAAGATAAAGACGGAAAAAATCAATTGGCACACACTCTTAACGGAAGTGCATTGGCTTTGCCAAGGGTTTTGGCAGGAATTTTAGAAAACTACCAAACTCCGGAAGGGATTGTAATTCCAGAGGTATTGCGCCCGTATTGTGGGTTTGATATTATAGATTAAAAAATCTACCATTTAAGGTATTTAAGGTCATATAAGTCTGTTCTAGAATGTTGTACTTCTAATAAAAGCAATCTTATATGACCTTAAATTCCTTATATGGTTCATAAAAATTGGTGTTGTACAAAACAAATTGCATTTAAAAATGAAAAAACTCTTTCTATATATTACTTTGTTTTTTTCATTGGTTTGTTTTTCTCAAAACGAACAATTAGCGCAGTATTATTACGATAAAGGTGATTTTGAAAAAGCAAAAATCAGCTATGAAGAACTGCTGAAAGAAATTCCTCAAAACTCACAGTATTTTCTAAGAATAATTGATTGTTCCCAGCAATTAAAGCAGTATGAAAGTGTCGAAAAAGCACTTCAACAGCGATTTGCTCAATACCAACAAGGGAATATATTAGTAGAATTGGGTTATAACAATCTATTGCAAAAAAAAGATGCTAAAGCGAATACTTATTTCGATCAAGCTTTAGAACGCATCAAGAAAAATCCAAAAGAAGTGTACGGAATCGCAAATGCTTTTGAACGAAAAGTGCTTTTGGAATACGCATTAAAATCCTATCAACTTGCCTCAGGATCTGACGAGGATTTTAATTTTAATTACCAAATCGGTTTACTATACGGTCAGATGGCTAATATGGAAATGATGATTGTCACCTTTTTGGAAGATGCCTATACCAATCCTCAAAACTCCATCAGAATCCAAAACCAACTCGTTCGGTTTATGGTTGATGAAGGGGATGCAAATTTCAATGAACTCTTGCGAAAAGCATTAATTTTAAAAACACAAAAAAATCAAGATGTATTTTGGAATCGGTATTTAAGTTGGTTTTATGTACAACAGAAAGAATTTGATAAAGCTTTTATTCAGGAAAAAGCCATTTACAAACGCAATCCAGAATCGTTGACCAATATCGTAAATTTGGGACAACTGGCTATCGAAGACGGAAATGAGGAAGCTGCTAAGGAAATTCTGGGCTTTGTCCTGCAAAACACGCAAGATTTAGAACTGCTCATTCAGGCCAATTCGTATTTGGTTACTATGAAAATTGAAAAAGCAACAGAAAAAGACTTTGCAGCCATCAGCACAGAATTAGACGGGATGTTGAAACAATTTGAAACAACACCTTTTACCTTATCTTTGCAGCTGATCCAGGCACATTTCATGACTTTTAGTTTAAAAAAACCAGAAGAAGGAAAAGCTATAGTCAAAAGAGCGTTAGAATTGCAATTGAACGAATATCAAGCGGCCACTGCCAAAATGGAACTTGCAGATATTTTGCTTTATGAAGAAAAATTCAACCAAGCATTGATTTATTATTCACAGATTGAATTGGATTTAAAGAACGCTGTGGTGGCTCATGAAGCTAGCTTGAAAGCAGCTAAAACAAGTTATTTCAAAACAGATTTTGCATGGGCGCTAAAACAATTTAAGGAATTAAAATCGGCAAATACGCAGTTGATTGCCAATGATGCCCTAGCGTATTTTTTATTGATCAATGACAATACAGCCGCAGATTCTACACAAACAGCTTTGAAAGAGTTTGCGAAAGGGGATTATCTACTCTATCAAAATAGAAATGAGGAGGCAATACGGTTATATCAAACAATTCTTAAAAATTATACCGGTCAGGAAATAGAAGCAGTGACCTTATTGCGATTGGGTAAAATTTATGAAAAGAAAGGTGATTTTGCTTTAGCTTTAAGCCAGTATCAGACAATTATTGAAAAGCACAGCGATGGTATTTACATAGATGAAGCCTTATATTTTTCGGCCGAAATTTTCAACAAGCAACAGCTTCCTGAAAAAGCAAAGCCCTTGTACGAAAAAATAATATTCAGTCACGAAGACAGTATTTATTTTGTAGAAGCGAGGAAAAAGTTCAGGCAATTGCGTGGCGATACCAACTTGTAAAAAAGTTTAACTGTTTAATTGTCCATTCGATTAACCAGTTAAACAACTAACCAATTAAACAAAAAAAATGATATTATACAACGTTACAACAAACATACATGAAAGTTTGCACGATCAATGGATGATCTGGATGCAACACAAACACATTCCTGAAATTTTGGCAACAGGAAAATTCACTGCTGCTAGAATGGTTCGTGTTTTAATTGAGGAAGAGATGGGAGGCGTGACGTATTCTGTTCAATACACAACAGATAGCAAAGAAACTTTGGAGCGATACTATCAAGAGGATGCACCGAGTTTTCGCGAAGAAGGATTAAAATTATTTGGTGACAAAATGTTGGCATTTAGAACAGAATTAGAACTGATTGCAGATTATAAATAGCCATGGAACTGCATTTTCAAACTAAAGAAGAAAGCAACAGAAAACAATTGGAGGATTTTTTGAAATTGTCCAAAACAGAACGTTTTTATCAATTTTTGCGTTTGATGGAAAAAGTTAATCAATTTCCAGTGAAGCGTAAAAACGATATTAATTCGAATTTTATTATTCAAATAAAAGCAAGCTGATATGTTGCAAAAATGGGAAGAAAATATTAATCAATTCATTTTTACTGCCAATAAACATAAGGTAAGAATGTTGATGGTTGGCGGAGGGGCAGTAAATTTTCATGGGTACCAGCGTCATTCTGCGGATGTGGATTTTTGGATAGAGACCACGGATGAAAACTTTAAAAAATTAGTAGCCGTTTTTAATGAAATGGGATATGAAATTGATGATTTCCCCGAAAATGTAAAAAAACAAGAACAAAATATTTCCGTTAAATTCTCTCCTGTAGACTTGGATTTAGAATTAATTACAAAATTTTCTGTAAATAAAACTTTTGCAGAAGCATTTGAAAGTAGTGAAGAAGTGCAAGTCAATGACAATCTTTTTTTAAAATGGAATGTACTTTCATTAGAGGATTTAATAATAAGCAAAATTAAAGCAAACAGACCTAAGGATTTATTGGATATTCAGCAATTGCGAGAAATAAACAAAAACCAATAAAATTAGGACAATAAAAAACACTGATAGTATTCAGCATAAGCATGGAAAAAGTAACAGCCAAAAAACACCTTGGGCAGCACTTTCTTAAAGATGAAAGCATTGCAAAAGATATTGCCGACACCTTGAATTTAGAAGGATATGATGACGTGTTAGAGATAGGTCCAGGAATGGGTGTTTTGACAAAATATTTGTTGGACAAACCAATCAATACGTATGTAATTGAAATCGACACCGAATCAGTAACGTACTTGGATCAAAATTATCCAAAATTAAAAGATAAAATCATTTCAAAAGATTTCTTGAAATACAACATCAACGAAATTTTTGAAGGAAAACAATTCGCGATTATCGGGAATTTTCCATACAATATTTCGACACAAATTGTATTTAGAACATTAGAATACCGCGACCAAATCCCAGAATTTGCAGGGATGTTCCAGAAAGAAGTAGCACAGCGAATTTGCGAAAAAAAGGGAACAAAAGCGTATGGAATTCTGTCGGTTCTGGTTCAGGCTTTTTATGATGCGGAGTATTTGTTTACCGTAGACGAACATGTTTTTATTCCGCCACCAAAGGTAAAATCGGGTGTTTTACGCTTGCGCAGGAAGAAAGATTTTAGTTTACCTTGCGGCGAAAAATTATTCTTTACGGTAGTAAAAACGGCTTTTCAGCAACGACGCAAAACCTTACGAAATAGTTTAAAGACTTTAAACTTGTCTGATGCTTTGCGAGAGGATGAAATTTTCAACCTTCGACCAGAACAATTAAACGTAGAACAATTTATTGCACTTACTCAAAAAATAGAAGCCGATGGAGTTTAAAATCAGCAAAGTACTAATTCAGGAATTAGAGCAACTCATTCAAAACAAAAACGACCAGCAACTGGAAGTGTTATTGAATGATATGCACCATGCTGATATTGCCGAAATTCTGGATGAGCTGGACTTTAATGAAGCAACCTATATCTTTAAAGTTTTAGACAGTGAAAAAACAGCCGAAATTCTTCTAGAATTAGAGGATGATTTGCGGGAAAATATATTAAGCAGGCTTTCGCCAAAAGAGATCGCGGAAGAATTAGACGAGTTGGAAACCAATGATGCCGCTGATATTATTGCAGAGCTTTCGCAAGATTTGAAAGCCGAAGTAATATCTGAGCTTCAGGATGTGGAGCATGCTAAAGATATTGTCGATTTATTGCGTTATGACGAGGATACCGCTGGTGGAATCATGCACAAAGAATTGGTTAAAGTCAATGAAAATTGGAATGTGCTCACTTGTGTAAAAGAAATGCGAATACAAGCCGAAAATATTTCTAGAGTTCATTCGATTTATGTCGTTGATGATGAAGATAGACTCAAAGGGCGTTTGTCGCTTAAAGATTTATTGACAACTTCTTCTAGAACGCCAATTAATGATGTGTACATTAGGAAATTGAACTCGGTTAAAGTAGATACCGAAGATGTTGAGGTGGCTCGTATCATGCAAAAATACGATTTAGAAGCCATTCCGGTGGTTGATGAATTAGGACGATTAGTAGGGCGCATCACCATTGATGATATTGTTGATGTAATCAAGGACGAAGCCGATGAGGATTACCAGTTGGCAGCAGGTATTTCGCAAGATGTTGAGGCCGATGACAGTATTTTTGAGCACACAAAAGCGCGCTTGCCGTGGTTAGTTTTAGCGTTATTAGGCGGTTTTATTTCGGTGAAAGTGCTCGGTTTGTTTGAAGGTGCTATGCTACAACACGGAAATTTATTTTTCTTTACACCATTGATTGCGGCAATGGCAGGAAATGTTGGAGTGCAATCTTCGGCAATTATTGTGCAAGGTTTGGCAAACAATACGTTGAGCGGATCCTTGTTTAATAGATTGGTTAAAGAAGTATCACTAAGTTTATTAAACGGACTAATTCTGGCTACAATATTGTTTTTAGGAAGTCATTTTCTTCTGAATGTCGAATTGATCATTGGTGTTATTGTTACTGTAGCATTGATGTCGGTAATTATTATTGCTTCATTGATAGGGACTTTTGTACCGTTATTGCTAGATAAATTTGGCATTGACCCAGCTTTAGCCACTGGACCCTTCATTACTACTAGCAACGATATTTGCGGAATTCTGATTTATTTTTCGATAGCAAAAATGATTTTAGGATTTTAAGAAAGAAACAAGATTAGAGTGCAAAGAGGAAAGAAATTGTAAGGATAATTTTAAAACGTTTTTTAATTTTTTGTTTAGTAAAACGGAAGAAAAATTAAGACGATAGACAATAGAAATCAAAAGTAAATTAGATCCTAATTTTTATAAAAGAATCTAAAAAATTCAATAAAAACGAACACTTTCCCAAATTGGCTCCCTATCCTTTGGAGACAGTTGGGGATAGGAAAACCAAAACTAGTATGAAAGTACACATCATTGGCGGTGGTAATTTAGGCGTTTCTATAGCACTGGGACTATCTAAATTTGCAACTGAAAACCAAATCACAATTACGCGCAGAAACATCTCTAGTATTCTTTATCTTGAAAAATTAGGAGCAACAGTTTCCAGTAATAATACGCACCAAATTCAAGAGGCTGACGTTTTAATTTTGACTATAAAACCCTATCAAGTAGATGCGGTTTTAGCCGAAATTCTTCCTGTAATTTCGAATAAAATCATCGCCTCGGCAGTGAGTGGCTTATCTATTGAAAATTTGCAAGCCAAGATTGGTGCTACAAATAGTGCCGTGCGAATTATGCCTAATATTGCGGCACAATTTGGCGCATCAGCTACTTGTATAGCATTTCACGAAAAAGACAAAGATAAGGCGCAAGGTGTAGTCGCTCTTTTTCAGAGTTTAGGAACCGCTCCCATTATTGACGAAAAGTTAATGGATGCAGCTACTGTTTTAGCAGCTAGTGGAACTGCTTTTGCGTTGCGTTACATCAGAGCCTCAATGCAAGCGGGTATTGAGATTGGATTCGATTGGCAAACTGCTTTGGCAATTTCAGCACAAACCGTAAAAGGAGCCGCTGAAATGCTTCTCGAAGAAAAAGTACATCCGGAACAATTAATTGATCGTGTAACCACACCGCAAGGTTGTACGATTGCAGGATTGAACGAAATGGAAATGCACGGTTTTAGTTCGTCCCTAATACGAGGAATCAAAACTTCGTTGAAACAAATTAAGGGATAGACTAAATTAGAGCGAACCTTGCTCTGTAAATGAAAAGTCAAATTAGGTCTTAAGATGTTCTTTTACTGGTGAAAATGTTTTAAAAGGTCCAAAATAATTTCCAATACTATACCAAATAAATATTGCTTAGGCATTTTTCAAGAACCTAATTTCAGAATCTTGATAAATGCTTAAGCAATAATTTTTTAATAGAGATAAATACAACAAATGGGTTAGTAAATATGATTTTTGGCTAAATCCCGTTCCAACAAGCAAAAATTTAAGCCATATGATTGCTTAAATCTTTTATTTTTTGCTGGTTTGCTTTTATAGCACTATGTTGTTCTTTAATCATCATTAATTGTTCTGATGATAAATCTTCGGTATGAGCTAAAGCGTCATCATAGGTGTCAAGTGCAGCTTCTTCTCCATATTCACAGGAATTGATTATCGCTTTTCTGTCGCTACCAGTCATGGCAGATTTAATATCCATCCATACTCTAAACAATTTGCCTGATGTTGTTGTTCCTTCAGTTGCTGTTCCGCCTAATCTTTTTACTTCAGCAACAAGATCTGATTTGCATTTTAAACTTGTTTCAGTAAAATGAGAAAACAATGTTTTCAAGTCTGTTTCATCAGCCTCTTTTGAAGCAGTTTCGTACCCTTTTATTCGGTCGTTATTGATTTGGATTAACGAATTTAATATCTCAATTGATTTTTCTGTATTCATCTTTTTTGTATTTATTGAGTGAATTAATTTTCACTTACACAAATGTCAGCATACTTTACGATATAACTTTTACACAATTTTTTTTTAAATTTGTAACATTGACATATTGTTAAGTAATTGATATACAGATTTTAAATTGTAAATCAGTGTAAAAGTTTTAATGCTGAATTCAATGTATCTGTTAGGTGCATAATGCGATACATTAGGAATTATTATAGTCATTAATATTGCTCATTGCTATTTATAACATTTGGATTTTGCAATGCTTAAGTATTCGTTTTGATGGAGGTAACAAACAAGAATGCAAAGTAGAGAAAGGACAAAAGAGATACTTTAAAAATAAAAAATAGCGTTTGCTTACAACGGTATAAACAAAAAAATAATTGTACAATAAAGTACAAGTGTAATTCGATTGTTTAAAAGCAGTAGAGTTTATAATAAGCTCAGCCGTTATGCGGTGCAAATTGCTGATGAAGTGTATTGTAATTAAGTACCTAGTTCTTTTTCTTTGCTTTGCCGGATTTCAAACTAAATTTTAGCCATAAAAATCCAAAAGTTCCTGCAATAAAAGAAGCAATCAAAATTGCAATTTTTGAATAGGTAATTACTTCTTCTCCATCATTTTTAAACGCTAGTAACGTTATGAAAATAGACATGGCAAACCCGATACCGCCCAGCATTCCGGCACCTAGAATATTACTCCATTTTAGATCCTGTGGTAAAGTACAAATTCCTAAAGTTACTGCAGCAAAGGAAAAAAACCAGATACCGAGTGGTTTCCCAATCACCAGACCAAGCATAATACCAAGCGTGTTGGAGTGATTTAATCCCTCATACCAATTCGAATTTATGGGAATACAAGTGTTTGCTATTGCAAATAGGGGAAGAATAAAAAAGGCGACAGGCTTGTGTAAAAAATGTTGCAGTCGATACGAAGATGTTTTCTTGCCTCCATTGCCAAACGGAATCACAAATGCCAGCAATACGCCTGTAATTGTAGCATGAACTCCTGAATTCAGCATGAAATACCACATGGCTACGCCTCCAATTAAGTACGGAAAAAGGCTATGTACATTTCGTCTGTTGAGAATGAATAAGCCGCCCATAATGGCAAAGGCGATAAACAAATTTATAAAAGCAATAGTTTCGGTATAAAAAACTGCAATAACTAAAATAGCACCTAAGTCATCAATTACGGCAAGCGCGGTCAAAAATACTTTGAGCGAAGTAGGAACTCGATTTCCCAAAAGAGATAAAATTCCAATCGCAAAAGCGATATCTGTAGCCATAGGAATACCAGCGCCATTTTGTGTAATGGTTCCAATATTTAACAGTAAAAAAATTCCAGCGGGAACAACCATGCCGCCTAAAGCGCCAAAAATAGGCAGAGCAGCATTTTTAAGGCTCGATAATTCTCCCTGATATATTTCGCGCTCTAACTCTAAACCAATCAACAGAAAAAAGATTGCCATCAATCCATCGTTAATCCAATGAGTTACGGAATGGCTTCCAAGTTGCGTTTCCCAAAACGCAATATATTGGGTTTGAAAAGGAGAGTTAGCTAATACAAGTGATAGTATTGTCACAAAAAGTAGTAAAAGACCACCGGATTTTTCGCTTTCAAAAAAAGCGTGGAATGTTTTAGTTAATTTCATTTTTAAGATTTTATTTGCTACATAAATACAATGGGTAGCAAAAAATTCAGAACGCTAATTTACAATTTTCAAAGCTTATTCCCTTTGGTAAAACAATAAACCGTAATTTTTTTGTTTATTTGAAGTATTAAAAAAACACTACTTTATGGATATCAAAGTCCTACATATCGATAGCAACCATTCCGTACTGTGGGATCAATTGCAACAATCTGGATTTGTGAATCACAGCGATTTTACATCTTCAAAAGAGGAAATTGAAGCTAAAATAAACGAATACCAAGGAATTGTAATTCGGAGTCGTTTTAAAATTGACAAAACATTCTTAGATAAAGCTACAAATTTACAATTTATCGCACGTGTGGGTGCTGGTCTCGAAAGCATTGATTGTGATTATGCCGAGTCTAAGAACATTACACTGATCGCCGCTCCAGAAGGCAATAGGAATGCTGTAGCAGAGCATGCGTTGGGCATGATTTTGTCCTTGTTCAATAAATTAAATGAAGCCGATCGTGAAATTCGATCCGGACATTGGAACCGAGAAAGCAATCGGGGTCACGAACTAGATGGTAAAGTCGTTGGGATTATTGGTTATGGCAACATGGGCAAAGCGTTTGCTAAAAAACTTCGGGGTTTTGATGTAAAAGTGTTGTGCTATGACATTCAAGAAAATGTAGGCGATAGTAATGCGAAGCAGGTTTCATTTGAAGTATTTCAGCAGGAGGTAGAGGTGTTAAGTTTGCACATACCTTGGACTCCGAAAACCGATAAAATGGTTGATAGTGATTTCATCAATGGCTTCGCTAAACCTTTTTGGATAATAAATACATCACGTGGCAAGAACATTGTAACGGCAGATTTAGTTACTGCTCTAAAATCAGGTAAAGTTCTAGGTGCAGGTTTGGATGTTTTAGAATACGAGAAATTGTCTTTTGAAACCCTTTTTCACGATAAAAATACACCAGAGGCTTTTCAATATTTGTTGAAAGCCAAGAATGTGATTTTGAGTCCACATATTGCCGGCTGGACATTTGAAAGCCATGAACGATTAGCACAAGTCATAGTTGATAAAATAAAAGCAAAATACTTTGGTCAAGTCAAAGTTGAAGCGATAGAGAAACGGGTTACGGGTATTGGGGGTTTCTTTTTCAAATCAAAAAATCCCAAAGAAGTGGTGGCTTGGTACGGAAAACATTTAGGTTTAAAAACAGATCAATATGGTTCCACTTTTTGGTGGAAAGACAAAGAAGGAAATGACTGTAGCACACAATGGTCGCCTTTTGTAGCAGATACAAATTATTTTGAACCAAGTGAAAAACAGTTTATGCAAAACTTCAGAGTGGATGATCTCGAGCAGCTTTTAAAAAAATTATCTGATGAAGGTGTAACAATTATAGGTGATGTGCAGTCTTATGAGTATGGTAAATTTGGTTGGATACTAGATGTCGAAGGAAATAAAATCGAACTTTGGGAGCCAATTGATACCGTATTTCAATAAACAACTTAAAAAACAAATCAAAAACAATTAACCCATGGAAAATTTAAAACATGAAGAATGGAATAATCAACGCCCGATTCAACAAGATAATAAAAAAATAGCTGCAGGGCTTCTTGCTATTCTTTTGGGTCCCTTAGGAATTCATAAATTTCTTTTAGGTTATACATCAGAAGGTATAATATGGTTATTAATCAGTGTTTTTACATGTGGAATACTAACAAGTATATTGGGTCTTATTGAAGGTATAATATACTTAACAAAATCAGATGAAGAGTTTTATCAAACGTATCAAGTAGGTAAAAAAGCTTGGTTCTAAAATAGAAAATCCCGATTTTAAAATCGGGATTTTTTTATAAAAAGCTATTTGTATTTAATCTTCTTTGTCGGCTAATTTTCGTTCTAATTCCGCTTGAAACTCCTCCATTACGGGTTTCATCGTGCTTTCGGGAATATCAGCAATTCGTATGTACATCAGGCCGTCAACGGCATTGTTAAACAAAGGATCTACATTAAAAGCCACCACTTTTGCGTTTTGCTTGATGTATTTTTTTATTAATACCGGTAAACGCAAGCTTCCTGGCTCCAGTTCGTCTATTATTTTATCAAACTTATTTAAATCAGCCTCCGTTTCATTAAAAATGAAATCTTTATCGGCATCTTTTAGTTTTACTTTGTACGCTTTTTTGGGGTGTATGTATTGTGCAATATAGGGATCGTAATAATTCGATTTCATGAACTCAATCATCAATGATTTCGAGAAATCAGAAAATTGATTGCTAATACTCACGCCTCCCAATAAAAATTTGTGTTCTGGATAACGCAAGGTGGTATGCATGATTCCCTTCCATAACAAGAAAAGTGGCATTGGTTTTTGTTGGTATTCTTTGATGATAAAAGCGCGACCCATCTCGATCGATTTGTGCATCATATCATATAATTCTGGTTCAAAACGAAACAAGTCGTTGAGGTAAAAACCATTTATTCCGTACTTCGGGTATATTTCAGAGCCCAATCCCATGCGGTAGGCACCAGCAATTTTGTTTGCTTCGTTATCCCATAAAAATAAGTGGTGGTAGTATTGATCGTGTTTGTCTAAGTCAATAGGTTCATTAGTTCCTTCGCCTACTTCTCGAAAAGTAATTTCACGAAGACGCCCAATTTCATGTAAAATATTTGGAATTTTAGCAGCTTCACTAAAGAAAACTTCATAGTTTTTACTTTGCAAAAGTCGGCAATCCGTGCTGCGCAGCGCATCTACTTCCTTGATCATTTTATCCTGACTCGCCGGGGTAACAATTGTTTTGGGACTTTTAGGAATTTTTAAAGTGGGTGTTGGCAAAAACGGGCTCTCTTTTTCGAAAGGATTCGCTAACATATAAGTCTTCTTCCGCAAAAATTCTGAGTATTCTTCTAGTGTGGTGTGTTCGTTTTGCTCGTTAACAGAGATGGGTTTGCCAATACGCACTTTGATCACGCGTCTTTTCTGGCTAAACACTTCCGAAGGGAGTTTTGCCGTCCTGAAAGTGCCACTTATTTTAGAAAGCAAATAAAATAACCGACTGTTTTTTGCGTGAAAATATATAGGAACAACAGGGACTTGAGCTTTTCGAATGACTTTAATGGCACCTTCTTCCCAGGGTTTGTCGACCATTAATTTTCCATCCTTATAAGTAGAAACTTCACCAGCGGGAAACATCCCCAATGGTTTTCCATCGCTTAGATGGCGAAGCGTTTCCTTGATGCCCACTACGCTAGACTTCGCATCCTTATGATTTTCAAAAGGATTCACCGGCATGATGTATTTTTTTACGGGTTCTATACGATGCAGAAGAAAATTAGCTATAATTTTGAAATTGGGCTCTCTTTCCAACATTAATTTCAATAATAAAACACCGTCAATGCCACCCAGCGGATGGTTTGAAATCGTAATGTAAGCACCTTCTTTTGGTAGTCGTTTTAAATCTTCCTCTGGGATTTCGAATTTTATTTTTAAATCATCTAATATACCATTCAGGAAATCAACATCCTTTAAATGTTTATTCCTATCGTATACTTTATTTAAGGTAGAGATTTTTAGCACCTTCATCAGCATCCAGCCGGAGAAAGTACCTAGAACTCCGTATTTGTCTGCATTTATTGCTTTTGCAACTTCTTTGGCGGTGACTAAACCCATGAATTTTTTCTTTTTTTAGAGCAAGAAACAAAGATAGCAAAAAACTCCATTTTCTCTATTTTTCTGAATCAAACTTCTTCTTTTTTGTTACATTTGAATTTCAAAAAAATAGATAATGAGAATTATTTCATACAATGTAAACGGAATCAGAGCGGCTATTTCAAAAGGCTTTATTGAATGGTTGCAACATGCAAATCCAGATGTTATTTGCCTTCAGGAAATTAAAGCAACCGAAGATCAAATTCCTGTTGAAGCTATTACAAATGCGGGCTATCCGTATCAATATTATTATTCTGCAACCAAAAAGGGATACAGCGGTGTAGCAATTTTGTCTAAAATAAAACCGAATCATGTTACTTACGGAACCGGAATTGACCACATGGATTTTGAAGGTCGAAATCTGCGCGCTGATTTTGATGATTTTTCGGTGATGAGTTTGTATTTGCCTTCAGGGACAAATATAGACCGATTGGATCATAAATTTAAGTTTATGGATGACTTTCAAAACTATATTAACGAACTAAAAAAGCAAACACCAAATTTGATTATTTGCGGGGATTACAACATTTGCCATGAGGCAATTGACATTCATGATCCTGTGCGCAACAAAAATGTATCTGGGTTTTTACCTCAAGAAAGATCATGGCTTGACGGATTTATGAAGTCTGGTTTTGTAGATAGTTTTCGTCATTTTAACAGTGATCCACACCAATATTCGTGGTGGAGTTACCGTGCTGGAGCTAGAGGAAATAACAAAGGTTGGCGTATTGATTACAATTTAGTCAGCGATTCGCTTCAACATAAACTCAAAAGGGCCGTGATTCTGTCAGATGCAGTGCATTCGGATCATTGTCCAATTTTGGTCGAATTAGAATAAATTTTTGATTCCAAAAACAACAAAAGAAAACCATAAACATCTACTTAATATGATTAAAAAAGTTTCCATCGGATTATTGGTAATGGCGCTATCTACTTCATGTGTATCCAAGAAAATATACAATGATTTAGAAAGCAAATACACTGATTTAAAAAAAGAAAATAGAAGTCTAGCGGATGATAATACAGCGTTAGCAAAAGCTAAAAATCAATTAGAATTAGATCGAGATGGTTTAAAAATGGATGTAAGCAATGCTACAGCAGCATTAGCAAAAGCAAAAGCGGAGTATGCAGCAGCTCAAGCTCAATTAAAAGCCTTGCAAAGTTCCTATAATGCATTAGAAAAAAACAGTGACGATGCGCTACAAAGCAACATGAAAAAAAATCGTGAATTACTGGATCAGCTAGATGAAAAAGGAAAAGCATTAGCGCTAGAACAAGAACGATTAAGTAAAAGTGCACAGCGTTTGCAGGAATTAGAAGACTTGATTGCGGCAAAAGAAGCGAGCATGAAAAAACTGAAAGAAACCTTATCGAAAGCGTTGAATAGTTTTGAAGGAAAAGGGTTGACCGTACAGCAAAAAAACGGCAAAGTATACGTTTCTATGGAGAACAAACTGCTGTTTAATTCAGGTAGTTGGGCTGTCGGTTCCGAAGGAAAAAAAGCGGTAGTAGAACTGGGTAAAGTTTTGGGAGACAATCCTGATATTGCCGTACTAATAGAAGGTCATACTGATGATGATGCCTTTACAGCCTCAGGACCTATTGCTGACAATTGGGATTTATCGACAAAAAGGGCGACCTCTATTGTAGCTATTTTAAGTGAGAACAAAAAAATCAATAAAGAAAACTTAACAGCAGCAGGTAAAGGAGAGTTTTCTCCATTAGCAAGCAATGCAACCGCCGACGGGAAGTCAAAAAACCGTAGAATCGAAATCATTCTAACTCCAAGATTAGATGAAATTGCCCAAATGTTGAATGACATCGATTAAAGATCAAAATTCTAAAGAGGGCAAGGTTCAAAGTAGTTGCTTTGGACCTTTTTTTATTCTTTCCAATAGTCACTATAAAAATTCTCGGTTTCCATCAATTCCGGATGATTCCCTGAAGTTGAGATGGTTTTGTTTTCTAGTATATAAATCGTATCAGCTATATTTTTGAGCATGCTTAAGCGATGGGAGATAAAAAACACAGCGCAATCTTTTTTTATTTTTTGTAAAAGGTCGGTAGTAAACCGCTCGGTTTTTCTATCCATTGCAGCGGTGGCTTCATCAAGGATTAAAAACTGGGGTTTTTTATATAAAGCTCTAGCCAAAGCAATCAGTTGTTTTTGTCCGCCTGACAAGTTAATTCCTTCTTCTCCTAAAATAGTCGCTAATCCTTGCGGCAATTGACTAAAATAGAAATCAAAACCATATTCTTGAATAAATTGCATCAAATGTTCAGGTGTTTCTGCTGCGCCAAGCAAAATGTTATCCACCACATTTCCGTTGAAAATGGTGATTTCTTGAGGAATTACCCCAATTAAATCCCGATAAGTTTTTAACTCGATTTCAGAAAGGGAATATTGATTATTCACAATGATTTCTCCATTTTCGAAGGGATAAAAGCGTTGCAAAATTTGACCTAAGGTGCTTTTGCCACTACCACTTTCGCCTACAATGGCGGTAAGTTTCCCTTTCGCGATTTCAATATTTACGTTTGAAAACAATTCGCTTCTTCCTGTAAATCGGAAAGACAGATTATTGATTCTGATTTTTTCCAATGTTGTAATTGTTGCCCCGTCTTCATTCTCTTTTTCGATGGAAGCAAATTCAAACATACGGTTAAATGCAATTTTGGCTTCGTTTATTGGTATTGAAATCAACGCTAAATTGGCTATCGATGGCAACAAAGAACCCGAAATACCGAGAACCGCCATCAATTCTCCCAATTTCATTTCTTTGTTGAAAACCGCTATCGAAGTGTAAATTAAAATTCCAATCAAAAAAACGACGCTCGACAAACCCGATTGCCACGACAACTGAATGTTTATCTTACCCAAATTGAATATTTTTTCCTGGAAATTCCCAAAAATGACCCCATAGGTTTTTTCGAAAACAGCTTGACGATTGTTGTTTTTTATCGTTGCAATGCCTTGCATGGAAGCAATGTAATTACTTTCGTTTAAAGCATAGGATTGCATGACATCTTTTTGGGAAGCAATGATTATCTTATTACTACGATAGATGATATAAAAATAAATTGGTAAACTAATTACCGCAATTACCGCCACTTTCCAAGAATAGGTAAATAAAAAAACAATGGAAACCACCGAAACCAAAATGTCTATCGCCAAGCTGCTGGCTAGTGTTTTGATGACACGCTGCACCCTTTGTGTATCATTCAAACGGGCCACTAATTCACCGATTTTTCGAGTGTCAAAAAAAGGCTTGGGCAAATGCAATAGCGAACTGTAAAATTGATTGTTGATTCTGTTATTGAAATCCTGGGATTGTTTCAAAAGAAAAAATTCACGTAGCATCGAAAAGCCGACTCTTGCCAGGAGCAACACCGTTAGCAATACAACACCAGTAATTAATTTCGTGACATTATGCGAAGGTAAAATATCATCGATTAGTTTCTGAGAAAAAACTGACATCGCCATTCCCAATCCTGCCACAAAGACGCCAATAATAACGCTAAACCACAATAGTTTATAATCAGCTTCCAGCAACTCCAGAAAATACTGTTTTTGCGTTTTTGAAGTCGCTTTAGCGGTAACAAAATTTTCGTTTGGCGAAAGCGTCAGACACGTTTTTGAAACCCAAATTTTTTCTAATTCTGGTGCGGTTAGAGAATGAATTCCTTTGGCTGGATCACCAACTAAAAAACCTTTTAGTTCATCATATTCGTAACAAACAACATAATGTTGCAACTGCTCTTCAATAACAATATGTAATATGACAGGTTCGCCGTGGTCTTTGAGTGCTTGAATGTCCGCCTTGCATCCCTCGGCAGTAAAACCCAGTTGGTTTGCCGCTTGGTGCAACCCCAACATTGTTGTGCCTTGTTTGGTTGTCCCGCTTAGTTCACGAAGTTTTTCAAGTGAATGATTGCCCCCATTCAATTTGATGATGGATAACAAACAAGCCACACCACAATCCGATTGGTCGAGTTGTAGTGTATGTGTTTTCTGGATATGTTTTGGGTTCATTGGTTTTCAGTTCTGCAATCAAAAATCGTTAATCTTCAATCTAATTTCCTAATCTACAATTTCTCTTCGCGTCGCAAGTTCGTATTGGTTTGTGTGGTGATTAAGGGGAGAGTTTTTTTATAATCGTTTCCACCTTTGCTTGTCCTTTTATTTTCTCGATAAGGTGTTTGTTTTTGTCATACAAAACTAGGCAAGGAACTGACTTAACATCGAATGTAATAGCGAAAGTAACTTTTGAGTCCCATATAAAATGAACATTATCATAATTTAGGAGTTTATACTGGGTTGCAAATGATTTTATTTTTTCTGGTTTTTCAAACGAAATAAAGACGAGTTGAAAAGGTTTGAATTTTTCGATACTTTCTTTTATCATTTGAGTTTCGGCTTGGCAATGCTCACATTCGCTATTAAAGTATAGAAAAACAGTTGCCTCATTTGGCTTCAGGTTTTTATTGGTAAAAAAAGCACCATTTAAGTCTTGGTATTGAAAGGACGGAATAATTTTGATGTTTTCGGCAACTTGCTTTTTATGGTTAATTTTCTTGATTACTTCATAACTTATAAAAATGAGCATTCCTATAACTGCAATTGGAATTGTTATTTTTAGATATTTTTTCATATTAATTTTCTCGTTTGTAAATGAGCAGGATTCCTAATTTCCCTCCTTTGGAGGGGTTTGGTGATAATTAGGAATAATTAAGCGTAACGAACATAATGACCACCATCCATAACAACAAGACAGGGCCGTAACTATAAGCGACAATTTTTAACCCTTTATCCATATTAGTTTCAGTAGCTTTGCCAATAAAATAGGCAAGTACTAACCAGTAGGCCAGTTCAAATAAGTTGAGTGTTTGAAAAGGATAAATATACCAGTATTCTAAACCGTCGTAGCCCGTAATGTTTATTGCCGATAAAGGATAGAAGTACTGAATGTCTTCAAGTGAGTAATTCGTTTGGAAAAAGTAAAACCAAATGATTTTACAAACGGCCACCAATAAAAAAATAAACTCTGCTTTTATGGCTATATCCCATAATGTTTTGTAGGATACTTCTTTTTTGCTAAAAAAGAAAGTGCCCATATAAAGAATACTAGCAATTAGGCTTGTTTTAATGAAAAGTAAGAATGGTATTAATATATTTCCCAGCCATTGCCATTTATTTTGAAATTCCAAATATTTGTTTATTTGTGCTGATGTGAGTTGGTCGGATAGGGAATTATAAACTAGATTATCAAAATTGAGCAACCACTTCGTAATTTCATTTAAAACAATTATACAAGTAGATATAATTGTGTATATGAAAATCGATTTTTTTAACATTTAATTTTTGTTTTTTATCATATTTCTAGCGCTATTAAAGACAATAAATAGCATAATTATGAGGTATACTATTTTTTCTAAAGTTGTTTTCTTTCCAGTAAAACCATAATTAATTAGAAAGGCGATTACTAATATTCCGGAAATTATTTTTATTGATTTCATATTAAATACTTTTTTTTAATTAATCGAGTTGCTTACATAAAAAAAAGGCCACATCAAGCATATAAGAGAAAAAGAAAATCATATTAAAGATAAAATAATTAAGAATTATCTTTAAGTCTACTCCGACAAGTCTTTTTTTGAGTTTTTAAGCAAATTCATTAAAATTAACTAACTGCAAATACTTGACAATGAGTGATTTAATTTTTTTAAAATCATAAAAAATCAATAAAATCAACAAGACAGGTTTCTCGGAGCGGACTCATCTTTGCAAGTTTCAACAATCTCTAAACTTTTAAAACGATTGATATTTATATTGGTCTTTAGGTAGATAACTCGATTAATTAATAAGGATGTAGGGTATTAATTCCTCTTATTTTAAGAACACTATTTTGAATTTACTACCAATTATTTTGAACTTCTCGCAAGAGGCAAGCAGCTCCTACAGCCCCAATTACAAAAGCTCCACCTCCTGTTGCAAAAGCTGCGACACCCAACCACCCTAAAGTTCCAGCTGCTCCAACTGCTATACACATACCATCTACAAAGCCTTTTCCAGCCATAATGTTTTCCATTTCTTCTTTTGATAATTTGCCTTCAATATTGGTAAGAGTCATTTTTTTTATTTTTAAATTTTTCATTTATTTATAGTTTTTAAGTTCATTCTATATTTTTAGGGTGTTTATTATTGTTTAATTGTCAATAATTTATTCTGAACAGCCGGCATAGATTCCAATTGCACACCCAATTCCAGTAGCTGCCGAAAGAGATGCAAAAGGTCCAGTAAACAATAATAAGGCAGTTGCAGTACACAAAAATCCAGTGGCACTTCCACAACTCCCACTATTTTTTCCGGCCATTACGTTTTCCATTTCGACTAATGTTAGTCCCCCTTTAATGTTGGCAAGACTCATTTTTTTAGTTTTCACTTCTGATTTTTTCATAAAAATAATACTTTTTTGATTATACAATAAAATTATTGTGAAGCAAATATCAAATAAAGGACTTTCTGATGCTATTGTAAAAATAATATTTTACATTCAAAAACTAATAAAAACATCCTGCATTACAATTGTGAATTATTTTTAAAAGATTTAGTGTATTTCTTACGTAAAGAATTTAAAAAAAACTACTTTTGAGTTGTAAGAAGAAATAAACTATTTTCCACCAAAATAAAAGATAACCATGACTGTAGGATATAAAATAAAAAAATTGCGGGAACAGAAGAAAATTTCACAGTCGGAAATGGCGCATTTATTAGGAGTTTCCCAAACGGCACTTTCGCATATAGAAAACGGGCTAACCAAAAAACTTGATTTCAAATTTATGGATAAGGTTTGTAGGGAGTTCGAGGTGAGTTTTGATTATTTTATAGATGACAAACAAGTGAATAAAGTAAAGGAAAACGAGGGTGGCGTTGTTGGTACAAACAATGGCACAATCAATAACTTTCCCGAAAACCTTGTTGACCAACTCAAGTTGCTTATAGACGACAACAAGGAAAAAGAGGCACGGATTAAAGAACTGGAATCAAACCAAAAATAAGATTGTTTTCCTTTTGCCTGCTGCCAGATTAGACGAAATTGCCGAAATGTTGAATGAGATTAATAAAAAAGGAGCAAAGGTTCAAAGAAATAAAGGTTCAGAGTTTATGCTTTGGACCTTTTTCTTTTACCGCAAATTCTCAAATTTTACCTTTCGTTTGACGGGTTTTTAATTTGCAAATTCGCGGTTCTATTTTTTTTACAACCGGTAAACTTTTCTCAATTTTCTGTTAAGACTAAATAGTAACCATTAACTAATTTTATCTTTGTTTTTGAAAATATAATACAATTTCCTTAAAAATGAAATACACAACTTTACCCAATACGGATATAAAAGTCAGCAAGATATGTCTTGGAACGATGACTTTTGGGCAACAAAATACAGAATCTGAGGGTCACGCCCAAATGGACTATGCCTTAGATAACGGAGTTAATTTTTTTGATACTGCTGAGATGTATTCTATTCCAGCGAATAAAGATACTTACGGAAGCACCGAGAGAATTATAGGAACTTGGCTTAAAAAATCAGGCAAACGAGAAGCGATTGTTTTGGCAAGTAAAATCGCGGGACCTAATCCTAATTTTGCCTACATGAGAGAAAAGGTAGATTTCTCGCCAGCTAGCATCAAGTTTGCTTTAGACGAAAGTCTAAAACGATTGCAAACTGATTATCTTGATGTGTACCAGTTGCACTGGCCGGAACGCAAAACAAATTATTTTGGACAGCGGGGTTTTACAGCGCAAGAGGATGCTTGGGAAGATAACATTCACGCTGTCTTGGAAACTCTAGATGGTTTTGTAAAAGCTGGAAAAATTAAGCATATTGGATTGTCAAATGAAAATCCATGGGGAATGATGCGTTTTCTGGAGGAAAGCAAATACAATAATCTACCTCGGGTAAAAACGATTCAAAATCCCTATTCATTGTTGAACCGTCTTTTTGAAAATGCTTCAGCTGAAGTTTGCCTGAGAGAAAATGTGGGCTTACTTGCGTATTCACCAATGGCTTTTGGTATTTTATCTGGAAAATTCCTAACGGGTGAATCACATCCAAAAGCACGCCTTACTTTATTCCCGCAATACTCTCGATACAACAGCGAGCAAAGTACTCAAGCTACTCGTTTGTATCATGAAATTGCAATTAATAACGGATTGACCTTAACAGAACTGTCTTTGGCATTTATAGAACAACAGCCCTTTGTAACCAGCACGATCATTGGTGCGACAACATTAGAACAGTTAAAAGAAAACATAGATACGATTCAAGTAACACTTTCGGAGGAGGTTTTAAAAGCGATTGATGCAGTACAAGCAGCAATTCCAGATCCAGCTCCGTAAATTAATAAACCCTGTCAGAGTTTTAAAATCTGACAGGGTTATCTATAGCATTAAAGATCAAATTCATCTTCAACGGCTAAGGAATCCACTTTTACTTGTGTTGAATCTTGTACTTTAAATTTGATAAAAGATCGTGCAGGCCCAGAGATGCTTACCGGTAAGGACTTATAAATAGTGTCTTCAGGAGTTAAAAGTCCTCTTCGAAACATAATATTGGTCAAAAACGATTCTTGTTTTACAGCAAAATCTTTCAACAATCCTTGATCGTTAAACTGATACATGAACTTTTTTGGACTTGGAATAATTCGGGCGAGATACAAGCATTCGTTCAGCGATAATTCTGATGGCGTTTTTTGAAAATAAAACTGACTTGCTTCGCCTATTCCATACACATTTGGACCCCATTCAATAATGTTGAAATACACCTCTAGCATGCGTTCTTTGCTCACAATCCTATTGTTTTCAAGGATGTAAACCAATGATATTTCCTCTAGTTTGCGCGATACGGTTTTCTCCCGACTCAAAAAAGCATTCTTTACTAATTGCATGCTGATAGTGCTTGCGCCACGTGCGAATTTTTTAGTTCTAATGTTTTTAACAATGGATTGCTTGAAAGCTTCAGTAATAAAACCACGATGTGAGAAGAAAGAAGGATCCTCAGTGGTTAAAACCGACTTACGTAAATAGGGTGAAATTTGATCAAGTGGTGTATAGTTTGGATTGGCTGATCCAACTAAAACAGGGCGCTGGAATACATTTTTGATCAGTGCGCGGTAAACAAATTCCCCATTGAGTTTGTTCAAGTTCGCCTCGCCATACTTTGTGATTCGGAGATTTTCTTTTTTTAGTTTACTGTCAAAAACCAGTTGATTCGGTTTGTTTTTATTGTAAGCAAAGTCTAATTTATAATCAAAACTTCCAGTGGCTTCCATACCTTGGAAATGAGTAAATAAACCATCAGGTAATGAGGTAATGAAATCTTGTGCTTTCATTTTTGGTAAATCCACTTTCAGCTTGTAAACAGTGTCTTTTTCGGTTTCATAGGTCAAGTACGGATGAAATTTAATTTTGTTTAGTTGTAAGGTCGAACTACTATCAATGGAGATAAAATTTGACCCCAAGAGGAAACGATAATCAAATTTAGCGTGTTTTAAAACTACATCTTTACTAGCAATTTTAGGATGGTTGAGTTTTAAATTGGCAATAGCCATAAAGCCATCTAGATGCAGTTCGTCGCCATCCCTTTCAATATTTGCAATGCTCAATCGGATGGAGTCAAAGCTCGATTTGAGGTTGAACCGTTCGTCTAAATAGGGTATTTTGATAGCACCAGTATCAATATTTACCAAACGAATATCTGCTTTTTTGTTCCTAGGATCTGCAAATCCTTTGATTTTCCATCGTTGTGAGATGGTATTGGTTTCTACTTTTATGGATGTTTCCAATTGTTTATTGGTTAAACGAAGTTTTTGAAAATTGATGTTTGTTTTATTGCCGTCATCATCAATTTTAAAAGCAAGATTATCTAGCACCATATCAGTTGGGACTAAATTCAATATTTTTGTAATAAGAGCATAAGCAAAATCTGCGTAATTTCTTTTTTCATTCGTTTTTTCTGCGGAGGAATCTTTTTTCAAGAAGGCATCAAAATTTCTAGATTTTCCTTTTTTTACGAGTTGGATAAAGCCATTTTGAACTTCTAGAGTTCCTAACTGCACATCTCCTGTAAGTAGCTGCCATAAGTTGACGCTTGTTTTTAGTTTTTTTATTTTAAATAGGGTATCGGCATTTTTTGGAACTAGCGTTATTTCCGATAAGTTCAAACCAGACAAACCATCAAAAGAAGCGTTTTTCACCGTAAATGTACTGTTGTAGTCCACCGTCATTTCATTTGATATTTTGTCAAGTGTTTGTTGTAAAACAGCATCTCTAAATATAAAAAAACCGCCTACAATAAGGCACATGACCACGAGGAATATCTTAAAAAAAAGACCAATTTTTTGTTTTGTGGTTTTCATGTAGCGTACATTTATTTGGGGTGGCTAAAATAGCAACTTTTTAAGTCTTTTGTGTATGGTTAAACCAAAGTTTAATAAACCATTAGCAAATAGATTATTTTGGTTTGTATTTTTTTTAAAAACTGCTGGAGTGTGCTCAATTGTACCACATTAAATGAATATTTCTAAGCTACATCTAGCAGTAATAGGTCTACTTTTTGTTTTTGATTTGCATATTTTATTTGCAATAGCGTGCTTTCGCCCATTCGGTTATAATACTCTAGTGCTTTATTTGCAAAAAAGCGTTTGTGAAATTGGGAGAGTTCAGGAACTTGCGTGTATTGTTCATGAAAAAGCATTTCATAATAGGCCTGCCATTCCCGTTCGTTTTTATCATGAATGGTGTTTTCAGGCGTTTTTTGTGTCACATGAATCATCTCATGCACGAGTAAGTTGAGCATTAAATGTAGCGGATATTCAAAAGTATTCTCAGGTATCCGAATAATTTGTGGTTCACCCAATGCACCTTCGGTAGTCATCAGGATGAATTCTGGTTTTGCTTTTTCTCTGAGTTCAAAACCTTTAAAGTTTGGGTGTGTAAGTCCGTATTCCTCTATCAAGAACTGTGCTGCAGCGATAGTTTCTCCAAGTTCATGAAAGGTATTGACGATTTGTAAATGTTCAGTATACGATTTCATTTTAGGTTATAACTATTTTATGTTGTGTGCTGACTGTAATGGGAATGGGTTGCAGATCTTCGCTATGGCTGTGTTAATATGCCCGATCCGTGGGGTTTTGTGTTGTGGATATAAAATATTTTTCTTACAATTTGTTTTGTTTTATTGTAAAGTGGATTGTGGTACCTTTATTTAATTCTGATGTTGCCCAGATTTCTCCATTTAGTTTTTCAACTATCTTTTTGCAAGAGGCTAAACCTAAGCCGCTACCGTCAAATTCTTCTTGATTATGTAAACGTTTGAATGGTTCAAAAATAGTTTTGAGGTATTCTGGTTTTATGCCTATTCCGTTATCTTCTATTGAAAAAGTAAAGTTAGAGTTCGATTCTTTGAGCTTTACGTGTAATTGTGTGCGTGTGCCTTTTATTTGATATTTTAAGGCATTACTCAATATATTTTTGAATAATACGATCAGTGCCGTACGTGAACTTTTTATTACCGGCATTTTATCAATATTAATTTCTGGCTTGTGGCCATCGATATTTTCATTTAGTTCTTCAAAAATAGATGTAATCAATAAGTTTACATCGATAGACTCATACTCTTTGGCAATAAAACCTCCTTTTGCATAATCCAGTAAATCATGTATCAAAAGGTTCATTCTCTTAGTGGTGTTGTTAATTAACTTAAAGTATGTTTGGTCGGTATCGTCCCATAAATCCTCGTGTTTCAACTTGACAATTTTTAGCGCTGCTTGAACAGAACCCAACGGTTGCTTCAAATCATGTGATACCATTGCCGAAAAAGCTTCCATGTCTGAAGAGTATTCCTGTAATTTTTGCTGATAAGAGATTAACAATTTATTTTTCTTTCTAAGATCTAATAAAAACATTATCTGGTTTGATAAACTTTGCAGTGCATCAGTTTGTGCTGCGGATAATTTACCTGGCTTTTGGTCTATGACGCACAATGAACCTAATGCAAAACCTTCCGAAGTAACCAGTGGAATACCATAATAAAAAACGATATTGGGGTGACCCGTCACCAATGGGTTCGAGGCAAATTGAGAATTTATACGAGCATCTGTAACTTCGAAATGCGACTGAGGATCTGCAATCGCATGTGTACAAAAAGAATGCTCCAATGGTGCTGGTTCACCTTTTTCAAGTCCTAAATTTGACTTGAAATACTGACGTTCGCTATCAATAAAATTGATTAGTGATATTGGCGTATTACAAATTGAAGAAGCAATTTTTGTGATATCATCAAACATTTTTTCCGGAAGAGTGTCCATTATATCGAACGCTATCAATGCATTTACACGTTTTATTTCATGATCATTTTCTAGAGTCTTCATATTTTGATGTTTTACTTTATCTATTATTAATTTCAGTATGATTATTTTTCTTTAGTTTATTGTTCCTGTATTGAGGTACAATAATTATTCCTCATATTTTTCTGTAACAGTGTAATTTGCCTTTAATTTTTTTTCTAAGTTAGTTATCACCAATACCAGCAATTAGTAAGTAATAAAATTTTAAAAAAGTAAAATAAAAGATAACATTTGTTAAACCCTGTAGCGCATACTCGTAATCTCTGCACTAAACAAATCTAAAACTAAAGCTTATACTTCATTTACCAAGCATTCGTAATTTCTTGCAGCAATGAACCTAGAAAAAGGAATAGTATTTTAAATATCATCCAAACAACTCACTAACTACATCTTCTATTTTAGCGACCATCCTAATTTGTATGCCAGTATTCTTCAGCGCAATTTTATTGTATTTAGAAACAAAAATGGTCGAAAAACCTAATTTCTCTGCTTCCTGAATGCGTTGATCTACGCGATTTACGGGTCGTATTTCACCAGAAAGTCCCACTTCGCCAGCAAAACAAAAATCTTTATTGACCGCAATATCTTCATTCGAGGATAATATGGCAGCAACTACAGCCAAATCTATCGCGGGATCATCTACTGAAATTCCTCCTGTTATGTTTAAGAAAACATCTTTGGCGCCAAGCCTAAAACCAGCTCTTTTCTCTAATACGGCCAGAATCATATTGAGCCTTTTGGCATTATAGCCAGTCGTACTGCGTTGTGGAGTTCCGTAAACTGCAGTACTTACCAGCGCTTGAATTTCGATCATTAATGGGCGCATGCCTTCGAGTGTAGATGCAATTGCGGTTCCAGATAATTCCTCATTTTTATGCGAAATTAATATTTCGGATGGGTTGGAAACTTCGCGCAACCCATTGCCTAACATTTCATAAATCCCAATTTCGGCAGTAGAACCAAAACGGTTTTTTAGAGATCGTAAAATACGGTATACATGATTTCTATCGCCTTCAAACTGCAATACAGTATCTACCATGTGCTCCAGAATTTTAGGACCAGCAATGTTTCCATCTTTTGTAATATGCCCAATTAGAATGACAGGAATATTAGTTTCTTTAGCAAATTTGATCAATTCGGCTGTTGTTTCCCGAATTTGTGATATGCTTCCCGGGGTAGATTCTATGTAATCCGTATGCAAGGTTTGAATAGAGTCGATAATCACGATTTCTGGTTCTATGGCTTCAATTTGCTTGAAAATATTTTGTGTTTTTGTTTCGGTTAGGATGTAGCAATTGTCTCCGCTTGGTGTAATGCGTTCAGCACGCATCTTTATTTGTTTCTGACTTTCCTCGCCTGATACATACAGCGTTTTATAAGGTAATTTTAAAGAGATTTGTAGTAAAAGCGTACTTTTTCCTATTCCAGGTTCGCCACCCAATAAAATCAAAGAACCCGGAACGATTCCGCCACCTAGCACGCGATTGAGCTCTGCATCAGTTGTATCCATACGGATTTCCTGAGCAGAATCGATTTCGTTTATTCGTAAAGGTTTAGGTGCTTTGCTAGTGGTAGCTGATTCACTCTTCCAAGCTGTTTTCTCTTGTTTTTGAATGATTTCTTCAGCAATTGTATTCCATTCTTTACAGGAGTTGCATTGTCCTTGCCATTTAGCATATTGGGCACCACAGTTTTGACAAAAAAAAGTTGTTTTTACTTTAGACATTATTTTTTAGGTGTTTTGGCAATCATATCTTCGTATTTGTTAGTCATCATCGTCTTAGATAAATCTCCTATTTCTTCCATCTGCGAGGCATTTTGATAGCGTTTGGCAGCTTTTTTAAAATCTTCTTGCTTTTCATACATTAGACCCAATTCATATTCGGCGAGCATTGACTTTGGATAATTTTTATTGGCAATTTCGGCCAATTGATCCAGTTCATTGTACGCTTTGTTTTTTAGTATGGCCGCTTCAATGGCCTTAAAATCGTTAACACGAATCGGAATTTTTAAACCAAGACTATTGTTTAATGTAGCGTATCGATCTACCAAATAATCTACGTATCCCGAAGGCAAAACAACAATTTTATCACTAAATTCTGCAGATGATATGGGTTTGTACACATTAAAAATATGGTATAACGCATTGGGTATTGAATACAAAATTAAAGAATAATGTGAGGCCTCTTTGAAGGTATCAAATTTATAATGTAGTAAAGGGTTGTCGCTTTGTTTTATATTTTTGTCTAATTGCTTCACAGTTTCTTGAATTTCTTTAATGTCGCCATCTGCAATAGATTGATAATAAAAAAGGGGTTGTTTGGTTGCGGAAATTTTTTCTGCAATTCGGTTTTCCATATCGGTTGCTAGCTCTGGGCTTAAGGAGATATAACCATTAAAAAGAGGGTTGTCTTTATAGAGGAAAAAATTTAGGAATCCAGCTGTCGTATCGTGTCCCGCTATGATTTTGAAGGGAGCAATAGGGTATTTTTTTTCGAGATAAGGAAGTAATTCGGCACCAATAAACTCAAAGAATTTAGCTCCTTTTTCTGTAGGAACATTATCTGCTTCATCATAAGTACTGTCCTCTATACGTTCGTTATTTTTATTTTGGCTGATGCCAACAATGATCATTTCAGGTAAATCATCCCAATAGGCGCCATAAGATAGTGCTCCATAAAACGGATTGAACAAGTAATCCCCGTCCAGTAAAATAAGAAGTGGATATTTTTTTGTGGGATTTTTTTCGAAAGAAGCAGGTAAGGCAATTGTAATTTCACGATTTTCACCTAATGCATTAGAATCAAATGGCTCGGTAGTTTTTTGTGAAAATGCTGCGATCGAGAAGAATAAGAGTAGTAATTGCTTCATAATAAGGCGTGTTTAGAGATTAAAATACATCTAAATTAAGAGAGCAATATAATACTTTATTTACTTTTAATTCAAAAACAAGATCAGTAACCTTGCTTCAAAATGTATATTTTTGAAGTATAGTTTACTATAAATTGGGTCCGGAAAACGTGAGGTTAAAAATCTTAATTATTCAATTTGTTATTAAAGCTATTGTTTCTGGGTGACTTTTATTGAAAAATAACACGCAGGAATCATAAACAAATCCAATCAGATATTCATATTTACGCGACTATGTCAATGAGTTGTCGTTTTCATTTGGGAAAATAACCCATGGTTTGAATGTTTTAGCGGCTTCAAATTCCATTGTCGCATAGGAAATAATAATAATGATATCGTCTTTTTGTACTTTTCGAGCTGCAGGTCCATTAAGTGTTATGGTGCCAGAATTTTTCTCCCCTTTGATTGCGTAGGTTTCAAAACGTTCTCCGTTGTTAATGTTTACGATAGCTACTTTCTCCCCTTCAATTATATTAGAAGCTTCTAATAATGATTCGTCAATAGTAATGGACCCTATATAGTTTAAATCGGCGCCAGTTACTCTAACTCGGTGAATTTTTGATTTTAAAACTTGAATTTGCATGCTACAAAAGTAAATTAATTTAATGAAATGGTGTCAATCAATCGAATGTTATTGACAAGTACTGCTATAAAAGCGCGATATTTTTTATTTTTATTTTTCCGAGAACTAGACAAAAGTGTTTCTTCATCAGCAATAGTGAAATATTCTAAAGTAAAATGAGGATTGTCTTGAAACGTTTTTTGTACCCATTCGCAAACAGCTGAAATACTTTTGGTTGCAAATTTTTCTTTTGCTTCGGCTAGTGTTTTGTAGATGAGAGCCGCTTCAGCTCTTTCTTCTGGAGCTAAGCGTTCGTTTCTAGAGCTCATTGCCAGGTTGTTGCTTTCACGGTGAATTGGACAACCAACTACGTTTACAGATAAGTTATTTTTGGCAACCATTTTTTTTACAATTTGCAATTGCTGAAAGTCCTTTTCGCCAAAATATGCGTTTGTAGGCGCTACTATTTCAAAAAGGCGCTTTACAATAGTGCCAACCCCGTCAAAATGGCCGGGTCTGAATTTGCCTTCCATTTGGTTTTCAAGTCCATCAAAATCAAAAGACTGTGAAGTAGGTTTTCCTTCATAAATATCTTCAACAGTTGGTGCGAACAAAATAATTTTTGGATCCAAATCTGTCAATTTTTGTACATCTGCATCAAATGTTCGGGGGTATTTTGCTAAGTCCTCTGGGTTGTTAAATTGTGTTGGGTTAACAAAAATACTTACAACAGTATTCTCATTCGCTAGAAGTGATTGCTGCATTAATGCCAAATGACCTTGGTGTAAAGCACCCATCGTAGGAACAAATCCAACTGTAGAATTTACCGTTTTTATCGATTTCATATAGTCGATCAAAGGTGCTTTTCCGTAGAAAATAGGCATGGCTGTTTTATTAAAATTAAATGCAAACTTACTATTTTAGTTAATAACTGCATAAATTTTTGTAATTTTGCATGGTTTTTATTGCCAATAAATTAAGTAAATTACAATATGAAAGATAAGAGGATATTATATGTATCATCTGAAGTGGTGCCTTATCTCGCTGAAAATGAGGTCTCTTTAATGTCTTATGACGTACCCAAAATGATCAATGATCAAGGCGGACAAATAAGAATTTTTATGCCAAGGTATGGAAATATTAACGAGAGAAGACATCAATTGCACGAAGTAATTAGACTTTCGGGGATGAATTTGGTGGTGAATGACTTGGATATGCCTTTAATTATTAAAGTGGCTTCGATACCAAAAGAGAGAATACAGGTTTATTTTATTGACAATGATGAGTATTTCAAGCGAAAAGCCACATTTGCTGATGAAGAAGGAGTGATGTATCCAGATAATGATGAGCGTGCTATTTTCTTCGCAAAAGGAGTTGTTGAAACGGTAAAGAAATTGAACTGGGTTCCAGATATTATTCATGTTCATGGCTGGATGGCTGCGATGTTACCCATATACATGAAACATTTTTACAAAAATGAGGCGTTGTTTTCAGAAACTAAGATTGTTACTTCAGTATACAGTCAGTCTTTTGATGGGACTCTCGATGTTGAGATGATTAATAAAGTAAAGTTTGACGGTGTTCCTGATGAAGCAATAGTTGATTTGGAAATACCAAGCTATGAAAATATCATTAAAGCTACTATTAAGCATTCCGATGCCGTGATTATTGCCTCAGAAAACCTATCTCCAAGTTTAACAAAATTTATAGAATCTTCAGGAAAACCTTTTTTACCTTTCGCCCCGAAAGATGCTTTCGCAGAGCTGTATACTAATTTCTATACAAACGAGGTTCTTTAAATTAAACTTTTCTATTTAATATGTACAATAATTCTTTTTTTAAGAAAATTCTGGTAGTTGCAAGTGTTGTTTTTTTATATTCTTGCGACAAGGATTATAATGAAATTGGTGGTGATTTAATTGGTGAAAATAATTTTGGCCTAGAAAAACAAACCTACAGTGTTTTAGCTTTCGGGCATAAGACGGGTCCAATACAATCCAACAATCTTGACATAAATCCTTTGGGAATTTATAATAATCCAAATTTTGGTGAAACTACTGCAAATTTTGCAACTCAATTAACCATAACTGCACCACCTACAAGCATTGGCACAAGTCCGAACATTGAAAGTGTTATTTTAACAATTCCATATTATATTGATGCTTCCAAAACAGTAACAAAAACAGATGGAAGTCGTGAGTATACGCTTGATTCCATTTATGGGCCTGATAAAGCGGAAATGAAATTAAGTGTGTACGAGTCAGGATATTTCATGAGAGACACCGATCCAATGGGCGGATTTGTGCAGCCACAGAAATATTTTACAGATCAAAATTCCGATTTTGATAATGTTAAAAATCCAAATCGCCTTAATGATGATGCCAATTTGGCTCAAAACGATAAATTTTTCTTTGATCCAGCAGAACACGTGGTTACTTCAACCGATGCAGATACAAAAGTAGTTACCACAACAAGAACTCCTCCTGGGATGAAATTGAATTTAAACAAAAGTTTTTTTAAAACTAAGATTCTTGATGCCGTGGCTTCAGGTAAATTGGCATCAAATTCAGTATTCAAAGAATATTTTAGAGGTCTTTATTTTAAAATGGAAAAATCAGGAAGCAGTGCTGGAAATACAGCAATGTTGAATTTTAAAGCAGGTAAAATTACAATAAAATACAACGAAGATCTTTCTACTACAGTAGGTACTGTGACTACCGTTACACGTGTCCCAAAAACTATTGTTTTAGATCTGTCTGGAAATTCGGTGAGCTTGCAAAACACTAATTACGCCAATAGCGGACTTGCTTATAATGCTTTGCCAAAAACAGGAAATAGTGTAGAAGGAGATGACAAGCTGTATCTAAAAGGAGGAGAAGGATCTCTAGCAGTAATAAGCCTTTTTGAAACTCCAGGTGAATTAGAATCTATTAGAAAAAGTGGTTGGTTGGTTAATGAGGCCAATCTTGTTTTTCATATTGATGCTGCGGCTATGTCGGGAAATATAGAACCTCAGAGGGTGTATGTCTATGATTTAAAAAACAATCGACCTATTGTGGATTATTTTTTAGATGGAACTACCAATAGTCTCAATTCCAAAAAAGATAAAATCATTTTTGATGGTAATCTAATTACAAATGCTACTACCAAAAGAGGAACCTCCTATAAAATTAGAATTACAAATCATATAAGGAACCTTATCAAGTTCAAAGATTCAACTAATATTAAGTTAGGTTTGGTAGTAACTGAAGACATTAACAATCCTATATTCTATAAGGTAAAAACACCAAATGCTTTTATTACGGGAGCACCAAAACCGTCGGTTATGAATCCATTAGGAACCATTTTGTATGGTGGTAAATCTTCGACTGATGACAAAAGATTAAAACTAGAAATTATTTTTACAAAACCTAATTAAGATACAAATATGTGTGGAATCGTTGGATATATCGGATTTAGAGAAGCTTACCCTATAGTTATAAAAGGATTGAAGAGGCTTGAATATAGAGGTTACGATAGTGCCGGTGTAATGCTGTATGACGGTGAGCAGTTAAAGGTTTCTAAAACCAAAGGGAAAGTAGTAGATCTAGAGGAGAAAGCTTCAAAAGAGATCACAACGAATGGAAGTATTGGCATTGGTCATACACGTTGGGCAACACATGGTGTGCCAAACGATGTAAATTCTCATCCGCATATTTCAAATTCTGGAGATTTAGCCATTGTGCACAACGGAATTATTGAAAATTATGCTCCTTTGAAGGCAGAGTTGACAAAAAGAGGCTATGTTTTTCACTCAGACACAGATACTGAAGTTCTTATTAACCTAATAGAAGAAGTTCAAAAAAGAGACGGATTAAAATTAGGGAAAGCAGTTCAAGTTGCTTTAAATCAAGTGGTAGGTGCCTATGCAATTGCTATATTTGATAAAAAAAATCCAAATGAAATTGTTGCTGCGAGATTAGGAAGCCCACTAGCTATTGGGGTAGGTGAAGGAGAATTTTTTATAGCCTCAGATGCGTCTCCTTTTATTGAGTACACGTCAAATGCGATCTACCTTGAAGATGGCGAAATGGCAAATATAAGATTGCACAAACAAATGAAAGTCCGTAAGATTAAAGATGACTCATTAGTCAATCCTACTATTCAAGAGCTTCAGATGAACTTAGAGCAAATTGAAAAAGGGGGATACGATCACTTTATGTTAAAAGAAATTTACGAGCAGCCAAGTGTTATAAAGGATACTTATCGCGGGAGATTGCACGCAAATGAAGGTCTTATTCAAATGGCAGGTGTAGAAGATAATTTAGAAAAATTTCTAAATGCGGATCGAATTATAATAGTAGCCTGTGGAACGTCATGGCATGCCGGATTAGTTGCCGAGTATGTTTTTGAAGAGTTTGCTCGCATTCCTGTTGAAGTAGAATATGCTTCAGAGTTTAGATATAGAAACCCAATTATAAACAAAAAAGATATCGTTATTGCTATTTCTCAATCTGGAGAAACAGCAGATACTATGGCTGCTATAAAATTAGCCAAAGAACATGGTGCATTTGTGTTTGGTGTTTGTAATGTCGTGGGTTCTTCAATTTCTAGAGAGACTCACGCAGGAGCTTATACGCATGCGGGTCCTGAAATAGGAGTTGCATCTACCAAAGCGTTTACGACTCAAATTACAGTATTAACCATGATTGCTTTGCGTTTAGCAAAAGCAAAGGGAACTTTATCGCATAGTGATTTTCATATGTATTTACAGGAACTAAAAATTATTCCTGAAAAAGTTAAAGAAGCTTTGCAAACCAATGCAAAAGCAAAAGAAATTGCATTAACATTCAAGGATGCTCCTAATTGTTTGTATCTAGGAAGAGGATATAATTTCCCGGTTGCTTTAGAAGGCGCTTTAAAGTTAAAAGAGATCTCCTATATTCACGCTGAAGGGTATCCTGCAGCTGAAATGAAACACGGTCCTATTGCTTTAATCGACGAAAGTATGCCAGTAGTAGTTATTGCACCAAAACAAGGGCATTATGACAAAATTGTAAGTAACATTCAAGAAATAAAATCCAGAAGTGGGAAAATAATTGCGGTAGTTACTAAAGGGGATACACAAGTACGTGAGTTAGCTGATTACGTGATTGAAATTCCAGAAACCTCTGATGCTTTATCACCACTTATTACGACAATTCCATTGCAACTATTGTCGTATCATATTGCTGTACTGCGTGGTTGCAACGTAGATCAACCTCGTAATTTGGCTAAGTCAGTTACAGTGGAATAAGTTTTTATTCCAATTTATACAAAAACAGCCTTGAAATATATTTTTTCAAGGCTGTTTTTTGTTATTTTTTTTACGAAAGTCCTTATAAATGCTCGAAAAGACCGCAAAAAAGGCTCGTATTTATCTTATTTCTTATTTTTATCAAATATCTAAAAATTAATAATTATTTTGTGATATGTGTATTTTTTATATGCGTGCATAACGTTATTCTGTTGTTATTACATAATTTTTAACATATAATTATAAAAAATCAATAGTGAATAAGTTTAAATGGCGCAAATTACCTGCTAAATATGAAATTTTAAAGGTCATTTTTTATTAATATCAAAAATATTTGTAATTTGGCCACATAAACCAACAAATTATAACCAATGAGAGTGTATTTACTTTTTTTGACATTGTTTTTTTGCAGCTTGACTTTTGCACAAAACTCAATTTCAGGTATTGTTACAGACAGTAACAACCAACCTATTCCTGGAGCCAACATTAAAATCATTGGTGATTCCGCTGGTACTACTACTGATGTAGATGGTTCTTTTATTTTGAAATCTTCTAGAAAGCCACCGTACACTATTGAGGTTACAAGTGTAGGTTTTGCATCTCAGAGAGTAGCTGTTTCTTCTCTTAATCAAAAAATCTCAGTTAAACTGGTAGATGAAGAGAATAAATTAGATGAAATTGTAGTTTCTGCGTCAAGAACTCCTGAAAGAGTTTTAGAGTCTCCAGTAACTATTGAAAGAATGGGTATTGCCGAAATTAAGAAAACGGCCTCACCTTCTTTCTATGATGGATTAGAAAACATGAAAGAAGTACAAATGAATACGTCAAGTATGTCATTTAAATCAATTAATACACGTGGATTTGCATCTGTTGCCAACACTCGTTTTATGCAGTTGGTAGACGGTATGGATAACTCCTCTCCGTTATTGAACTTTGTTTTAGGAAACTTAATAGGGTTATCTGAAGTTGATGTTCAAAGCGTGGAATTGCTTCCTGGAGCATCTTCTGCTTTATATGGGGCAAATGCATTTAATGGAATTTTATTTATGACCAGTAAAAGTCCATTTACAAGCCAAGGTATAACGGGATATGCAAAATTTGGACAAACTTCCCAAAAAGCAGCCGGTACGAATGATTATATTGATTATGGGGTACGTATGGCTAAAGCATTCAATAAATATGTTGCAGGTAAAGTGAACTTCACATACATGAGAGGAACAGAGTGGCATGCAGTAAATTATGATGATAAAACGGTAGCAGGTAGAGATAGATCTCATTATGGATATGACGGAATCAATGTATATGGTGACGAAGTGTCAACAGTTATTGGCGCACCTACTTTACCAAGTGATAAAATATCAAGAACAGGTTATAATGAGGTAGATTTAACTGATAATAGAGTTTCAAATACAAAAATTGACCTTTCATTACATGTTCGCCCTTTCGGTGACGAAAGATTAGAAGTAATTGTTCAAAGTAAATTTGGTTACGGAAATACAGTATATCAAGGTGCAAACCGTTATTATTTGAATAACTTTTTTATGCAGCAACATAAAATTGAATTCAAAGGGAAAAACTTCTTTGTTAGAGGATATACTACAACTGAAGATGGTGGACAATCGTATGACATGTTGTTTACAGGTATCAATATAAATAGAAAGTGGAAGTCTGATCGCCAATGGTTTACAGATTATGGTACTACATTTGCCAATTCTACACTTGGAGGTATGTTACCAGCAGATGCACACATAGCCGCTAGAGCAAGAGCAGATCAGGGTAGATTCTTGCCAGGTACTCCTGAGTTTAGAAATGCTTTTAGTCAAGTAACTAACGAAGCAAGTGTGTTAACAGGTTCTAAATTAGTTGACAATTCAAGAATTTATCATTCTGATGCGAATTATAATTTTAAAGATTTAATTAAATTTGCTGAAATTCAGGTAGGTGGATCATACAGAGAATATCAGTTAAATTCGTTTGGTCGTATTTATACCGATGCTAATGGTCCAATCAATTATAATGAATACGGTGCTTATACACAAATAATGAAAAAATTAATGGATGATCGCCTGAAATTTACTGGATCCATTCGTTACGACAAAGCACAAAATTTTGATGGAAATTATTCTCCAAGACTTTCTGTTGTGTATTCTGGTGGTCAGAACAAAAATCATAACTTTAGAGGGTCGTTCCAAACAGGTTTTAGAAACCCTTCTACACAGGATCAGTACATAGGATTTAATGTAGGAAGTGCCATTTTATTAGGTTCAGCACCTGATAACCTGACTCGTTTTACAGAGACATTACCTATTACAGGAGCGGCTGTATCTACAGTGGGGTCAACGACTACCATCAATGGATTGAACGCTTACAATAATTCGTATACTGCTGCTTCTGTTGTAGCTTTTAGTTCATCTGGCAATGCAACATTGTTAAGAAAAACAACTGCTGGATTAGTAAAACCTGAAGAGGTTAAGGCTTTTGAACTTGGCTACCGTTCTTTTATCAACAAAACATCTATTGATATTAACGGATACTATAACATTTATAATAATTTCATAGGAAACTTAAATGTTTTGGCTCCATTATATGGTACTGCTCAAGATTCACCTAATCCTACAGCTGCAGATTTAACAGTTTTTCCTACTGATCAAGGTGCTCAAACTGTACATGCTATACGAACAGGAAATACAAGAGCATTTCAATTATACACTAATACCCCTTTAGAAATTAAATCGCTAGGTTTCGGTCTTGGATTATCAAGAAAAGTGTATAAGGATTTTGAAATTGGTGCTAATTATAATTTTGCAGAGTTTGGTTTTGATCAATCTAAAGATCCGAGTTTTGAAGCGGGTTTCAACACGCCAAAACATCGTGTGAAAGCGTCTATTGGAAACGAAAAGTTATTTCCAAATTTTGGATTTAATGTTAGCGGAAGATGGAATAGCGAATACTTATGGCAGTCTTCTTTTGCAGATGGTACAATAGCATCAGCAACAGTTATAGATGCCCAGTTAAATTACAATATTCCTTCTTTGAAGTCAACATTAAAAGTCGGAGCATCAAACATTGGAGGTAAAGAATATGGTCAAGTATTAGGAGCTGGTTTAATTGGTCAACAATATTTTGCATCTTGGACTATCAATCCGTAATTCAATAAATTTAAATTTAAAAAACAATGATAAAAAATTTTAAATGGTTACTATTTGCTTCGCTAGCATTTGTAGCATGTAATAATGATGATGAAGTTGTTGTAGAGGCAAATTCATCTGACGGTAAGCCTTTGACTTCTGGCACAGCAAATTTCTCAAAATACGTTGCGTTAGGAAATTCTTTAACAGCCGGTTTCAGTGATAATGCACTTTTTATAAAAGGTCAAGAAGGTTCTTATACAAATGTTATGGCTCAACAATTTAAACTTGTTGGTGGAGGAGAGTTTAAAATTCCTTTTATGGCTGATAATATTGGTGGATTGTTATTTGGAGGGCAAACGAATCCGGCTTTTGGCTCAAGATTGTACCTACTTCTTCGTCAACCTCCATTAAGGCCTGTTCCTATGAATGTTCCGGGTAATCCATCAACAGAAGTTTTTAATCCTGCAATTGCTGCTGCTGGTCCTTACAATAACACAGGAGTTCCTGGCGCAAAAAGTTTTCATTTATTGTCACCTACTTATGGCAGTGCTGCTGGACTAGCCGCTGGTACAGCAAATCCATACTATGTTCGCTTTGCTCCTAACGGGTCTACATCTGTGTTGGCTTATGCAATGAGTCAAACGCCTACCTTTTTCTCTTTATGGATAGGGAATAACGATGTTTTAGGATATGCGACATCAGGTGGTGATGGTTCAAACCCTATTACTCCTGTAACTGGTGCTCCAGGTGTTGGTTTTGATGGTACGTACACTGCACTAGTAAATACATTAACTTCCGCTGGGGCAAAAGGTGTTGTTGCAAACATACCTTACGTTACTTCCATTCCTTTTTTCAAAACCGTTCCTCACAATCCGTTGTCAATTAGTGTTTTAGGCGGAGGAGATGTTGCGATTGGTACAGCTACTGCCAATGCGTTGAATGCTCAATTATATGGACCGCTTAAACAAGCACTAACTGCTTTTGGTGCGGGAGATAGAATTAATTTATTATCAACTACAGTTTCAAATCCATTACTTATGAAAGATGAAACTTTAACTAATTTGTCAGCTCAACTTACTGCGGCTTTTACACCTTCATTAGGTGCTCAGACTGCAGCTTTTTATGGCAATGTTTTTGGGCAGGCACGTCAGGCAAATTCATCTGATTTAGTTCTTTTGACTACTCAGTCAGCAATTGGTACAGCGCCTATAGCACTCAATTCAGGAATTGGTATTGCACCACCTGCTCCTTTGAATAAATTTGGTATTACATATCCTTTGCAAGATAAATATATTTTAATTCCAACTGAAGTTGCCGAATTAAAAACAGCTACCGATTCTTATAATACAATTATAAAATCTTTGGCAGATACAAAAGGTCTGGCGTTTGTTGATGCTAATGCTTTTCTACGACAAATAGATTCTGGAGGAATTAATGCGAATGGTTTTAATGTGACTTCGGCTTTTGTAACTGGAGGTGGATTCTCTTTAGATGGAGTTCATCCTTCACCAAGGGGCTATGCTTTAATAGCCAATAAATTTATTGAAGCAATTAATCTTAAATACGGTTCAAATATTAAAGGTGTTGATTTAAGTAAATACCGTATTTTATTTCCAGAAGTATTATAGATTATAATTAGTAATCATACTTTAAAGACCACTTACGCTTTGTAAGTGGTCTTTCTTTTTATTGAGAATAATAGGGGGCTTTTTTATTTTGCTTAGTTGTTTAAGGACAATTTACTAAAAAAATCCTTTTTTTTGTAAAAAAATAATTGATTTTATATTTTAAAAAATTATCTTTGCGCTCTGAAAAAAGCATTTAATCGATACGTTTCGATTGGTATAATTTCATAAACCTAAATAGCTATTTAATAAACACATAAGTAATGTCAAAAGTAATAGGAAAAGTTGCCCAGATCATTGGACCAGTAGTTGATGTCGTTTTCAACGGTAAGGATGTTGAACTTCCAAAAATTTATGATTCGTTAGAAATCACAAAAAAAGATGGTACTTTATTAGTGCTTGAAGTACAGTCTCACATTGGTGAAAACACGGTACGTACCATTTCGATGGACTCAACAGATGGTTTGAGTAGAGGTTATGAAGTAGTTGGAACAGGGAATCCTATCCAAATGCCAATTGGCGACGATGTTTACGGTCGTTTATTCAATGTAATTGGAGATGCAATTGACGGTTTAGGTAATTTACCAAAAACAGGAGAAAACGGAATGTCTATTCACAGACAAGCGCCAAAATTCGAAGACCTTTCAACTTCATCTGAAGTTTTATTTACAGGTATTAAAGTAATTGATTTAATTGAGCCTTACTCAAAAGGGGGTAAAATTGGATTGTTCGGTGGTGCTGGTGTTGGTAAAACAGTATTGATTCAAGAGTTGATCAACAATATTGCAAAAGGTCACGGTGGACTTTCAGTATTCGCAGGAGTAGGAGAAAGAACACGTGAAGGGAATGACTTACTTCGTGAGATGTTAGAGTCAGGAATTATAAAATACGGGGATGAATTCATGCACTCTATGGAAAATGGAGGATGGGATTTATCTAAAGTAGATATGCCAGGAATGAGAGAGTCTAAAGCTACTTTCGTTTTCGGACAAATGAATGAGCCTCCAGGAGCTCGTGCTCGTGTAGCACTTTCTGGATTGTCTATCGCTGAATATTTCCGTGATGGAGCAGGAACTGATCAAGGGAAAGATGTATTGTTCTTCGTGGATAATATCTTCCGTTTTACACAAGCAGGTTCTGAAGTTTCGGCACTTTTAGGTCGTATGCCATCTGCGGTAGGATATCAACCAACATTGGCAACTGAAATGGGTGCGATGCAAGAGCGTATCACTTCTACAAACAAAGGGTCTATTACATCTGTACAAGCGGTTTACGTACCTGCGGATGATTTAACAGATCCGGCTCCGGCTACAACTTTTGCTCACCTTGATGCTACTACTGTATTGTCTCGTAAAATTGCTGAGTTAGGTATTTATCCTGCAGTGGATCCATTGGATTCAACTTCAAGAATCCTTACTCCTCAAGTTTTAGGTAATGAGCACTATGACTGTGCACAAAGAGTAAAAGAAATTTTACAAAAGTACAAACAACTACAAGATATTATCGCAATTCTTGGTATGGAAGAATTATCTGAAGAAGATAAACTATCTGTTTCAAGAGCGCGTCGTGTGCAACGTTTCTTATCTCAACCTTTCCACGTAGCTGAACAATTTACAGGGTTAAAAGGAGTTTTAGTTGATATCAAAGATACTATCAAAGGATTTAACATGATTATTGACGGTGAATTAGATCACTTACCAGAATCAGCTTTCAACCTTAAAGGTACTATTGAAGAAGCAATCGAAGCTGGAGAAAAAATGTTAGCGGAAGCTTAAAATTAGTTTAAAAGTTTAAAGTTTAAGGTTCACTCGTAACTTTAAACTTTTAAACTTTAAACTTTAAACTAAAAAGAAATATGTTATTAGAAATAGTATCACCAGAGGCAAAATTATTTTCGGCAGAAGTGACTTCGGTTACACTACCAGGAGTTGATGGAAGCTTTCAGATTTTGAATAATCACGCTCCAATTGTATCTATTTTAGGAAAAGGTGTTGTGAAAATTACAGCTTCTACTTTTGCCTTTGCTAAGGAAGTAGCCACAAAATTTACGAAGCTAGATGAACAAAATTATACGATAGCTATCCAGTCTGGAACAATTGAGATGAAAGATAATAAAGTAATTGTGCTAGTTGACTAAAACAATTCAGAATATAAATAGAGCCTAACGTAATTGTTAGGCTTTTTTTTTGGAGCTGTTTCCCGCTTTTCATTACAAGCTCTTAAAGGAAACATTTTTTTGTTTTAACCGCCACTAGCTTCCTTCTGTCGCTGTGCCACTTTCACAAAAAATAGTGTTTCCTTTTGCGAGGCTTTCCATTTCAATCTGGGCTAAAATGCAGAAATAAGGAATTATTCGTCCCTTATAAACTCCAAAATGTCTCCTGGTTGACATTCCAGAATTTCACAAATCAGTTCTAAAGTCGAGAACCGAATCGCCTTTGCTTTTCCGGTTTTTAAAATTGATAGATTGGCGGTGGTAATTCCCATTCTATCAGCGAGCTCATTGGAACGCATCTTCCGCTTAGCAAGCATTACGTCTAAGTTGATAATGATGGGCATCGTTATATTGTTAGTTCGTTTTCTTCTTTCAATTGTTTCCCCATTTTAAAAACTTCGGCTAAAACCGTAAAAAACAATCCAAGAGAAATAAGATACAGGAAAGGATTTGCTCCAATTTCTATTTTTATTTCACCTTGAGCTACTTTATAAAAGAAAGCAGGAATTCCCGTTACAAATCCGGAAAGTATAAATAGGTTTCCAATTCTATTGAAGTAAAAGATTATTTTGTTATCAAAAATAATCTTCAACTGAAACAATCGGAGTAGTTTTTTTATTAAATATAAGCCATACAATAGCGCGAGATAAGACAAAGTTGCAAAAAATAAAATAATTTTAGCATTAAGGTCCAAAACAGTAATTTTGATACCATTCAACATTATTGGAACATCAAACGGTTCATTTGAAATCAATAAATACCCGACAAAAATCATCAAGAACGGAACGGAGATTAAAGCCATAATCCAAACAAAATCAATAATTGCCTTCAATAAATATAATTTTCTCATAATATTTAAGTATAAAAGTTCACCACAAATATATAATAAATATTGATAAACAATAATAAAACACTAAATAACAATAATTATTATTTTAAAATTATTTTAATCCGTTTAATCTGTGTCATCCGTGTGCTATTTTTTAAACATTAAATCAATAACTTTGCATATATGAACTTCCCCAAAAATCTGTCCGCTAAATTGGAGAGTCGAAAGCAAAATAATGCTTTGCGACAATTGTCTTTGCCAAGTAAAATGACTGATTTTGCTTCTAACGATTATTTAGGTTTTTCGAAAAACGAAGGTATTTTTGATGAAGTACATCAATTATTATTGAATAGAAAAATCAAAATTAACGGAGCAACCGGTTCCCGATTATTGTCTGGTAACCATATACTGTATCAAGAAACAGAAGACTTTATTGCCAGTTTCCACCAATCAGAAACCGCGTTAATTTTCAATTCTGGTTACGATGCTAACGTTGGGTTTTTTGGATCAGTTCCACAAAAAGGAGATTTGATTTTATACGATGAATTGTGTCATGCATCTATTCGGGAAGGAATCCAGCTCTCAAATGCGAAAGCCTACAAGTTCAATCATAATGATTTTGAAGATTTAGAAAAGCTGATTTTACGGAATCCAGATACCACTATTTATATTGTCACTGAATCTGTTTTTTCAATGGATGGTGATTGTCCAAATCTAGAAGAATTAATTTTGGTTTCAAATAAACACCAGTGTTATCTTGTGGTTGATGAAGCGCATGCTTTGGGTGTTTTTGGTTCAACAGGCGAAGGATTCGTTCAAATGCTTGGATTGCAAGATCACGTTTTTGCGCGGATCATGACTTTCGGGAAAGGATTGGGTTGTCATGGTGCTGCGATTTTAGGATCGATCGAATTGAGGGATTATTTGATAAATTTCGCTCGAAGTTTTATTTATACCACTGGGCTTTCGCCTCATTCTGTTGCCACGATTTTGGTTGCGTATACCTACTTAGAAAAACAGAAAAATAATATTGAAGCACTGCGAGAAAACATAATTTATTTCAATCAGGAAAAGAATTTGTTGGGATTAAAACCTCTTTTTGTCCGCAGCAAATCAGCCATACAATCCGCCATCATTCCCGGAAATGAAAAAGTAAAAGCGATAGCAACTCAATTGCAGGAAAATGGATTTGATTTAAAAGCCATTCTTTCGCCTACTGTGCCAGAAGGCCAAGAACGATTGCGTTTTTGTTTACACAATTACAATTCGCAAGTGGAAATCGCGGAAGTTTTACGATTGTTAAGTACTTTTGTTTTTTAGCCACAGATGACACGGATGAAACAGATTTCAACAGATTTTAATTTTTAAATGCGAAGAATGACTGAAATTTTACACAAAGAATTATCTGAGGCGATTTTAAAAGTTTTTTATGAAGTTTACAACGAACTTGGTTATGGATTTCTTGAAAATGTTTATCAAAACGCAATGTATTTTGAGTTAAAATCACAAGGTTTTAAAGTAGAAGCTCAAAAACAAATTAAAGTATATTATAAAAATGATCTTGTCGGTAATTTTATCGCAGATCTACTAATTGATGATCTAATTATAATAGAATTAAAGGCTTGCGACACTTTAGTGAAAGCGCATTATGCCCAAACTTTAAACTATCTAAAAGCAACAAATATTGAAATTGGGTTATTATTAAACTTTGGTGAAAAGCCAGAAATTAAAAGACTTATTTTTACAAACAACCGAAAAGATTAAATAATCGGTGGAAATCCATTAAATCCGTGTCATCTGTGGCCTAATTTCTATGAAACTATTTATAACAGGAATATCAACCGATGTAGGTAAAACCATTGCATCAGCCATTATTACAGAAGCTTTAGAAGCAGATTATTGGAAACCCATACAAGCAGGCGATTTAGAAAATTCTGATAGTCATAAAGTCAAACTATTTTTGTCTAATGAAAAAACAGTAATTCATCCCAATAGCTATGCTTTGAATACGCCTGCGAGTCCACATTTCGCTGCAGAACGTGATGGAATTACCATTGATTTAACTAAAATTATTGAGCCCGTAACCGATAATCATTTGGTCGTTGAAGGTGCGGGAGGTGTTTTCGTGCCATTAAACACTACTGATTGTGTAATTGATCTGATTCAGCCCGATTATAAAGTAATTGTTGTTTCTCGGCATTATTTAGGAAGTATTAATCATACTCTGTTGACTATTGAAGCTTTGCAAAACAGAAAAATAGCAGTAGCAGGGATTGTTTTCTCCGGAGATGAAAACAAAGCTACAGAAGAAATAATTTTGATTAAAACGGGTTTAAAACGTATTGGAAGAATAGAACAAGAACCCTATTTTGATCAAAATGTAATTAAAGAATATGCTGATTTGTTTCGGGAAAATTTATTGAATTTATAATTATGAGTAGCACAAACATTCCCCCTTCGGGGGTTAGGGGGCTTACAGAAAGAGACGGCCAATATCTTTGGCATCCGTATACCCAGCATAAAACAGCAGCGTTGCCAATTGCCATTAAAAAAGGTAAAGGAGCTTTGCTTTGGGATGAAAATAATAAAGAATACATTGATGCAATCGCTTCGTGGTGGGTTAATCCCTACGGACATTCGAATACATTTATCGCCGATGCCATTTACAAGCAACTGACAACATTAGAACATGTTTTGTTTGGTGGTTTTACACACGAGCCTGCAATTGAAGTAGCCGAGAAGCTGATGGAGATTTTACCAAAAAACCAACAAAAAATATTCTTCTCTGATAATGGATCAACAGCTGTTGAAGTTGCGATTAAAGTCGCTTTGCAGTATTTCTTCAATAAAGGGCAAAAGAAAACGACAATAATTGCTTTCGAAAATGCTTTTCATGGAGACACTTTTGGAGCAATGGCAGCTAGTGGAATTTCTTTTTGGACTGAAGCTTTTCAAGGTATGTTTATCGATATAGTTCGGATTCCCGTTCCAGTGAAAGGGCAGGAACAGGAAAGTTACGATGCTTTACAATCTATACTAAAAAATAACAATTGTGCTGGATTTATTTATGAGCCCTTGGTTCAAGGAGCCGCTGGAATGGTGATGTACGAACCGGAATCATTAGATAAATTGATGCGAATTTGTAAAGAAAATGGCGTTCTAACTATTGCAGACGAGGTGATGACAGGCTTTGGAAAAACCGGAAAAATATTTGCTACAGATTATTTGGTAGAAAAACCAGACATGATGTGCTTGTCTAAAGCTTTAACCGGAGGAACTATTCCTATGGCGATTACGACTTTTACACAGGATTTATTCGATGCTTTTTATGATGACGATATCAATAAAGCTTTGTTTCATGGACACACCTTTACAGCAAATCCTACGGGTTGCGCGGCAGCATTAGCTAGTTTAGAATTGTTACAAACCAGTGAAATGCAAGCCAATATTGTTCGCGTTAATCATAGTCATTTGGAATTTGAAAAGCGTGTCAAAAATCATCCGCAAGTATTGACAACCCGAGTTTTGGGAGTCATTTTTGCTTTAGAAATTAAAACCGAAAGTACGGCGACTTACTATGGAACACTACGCAACAAGCTCTATGATTTTTTTATCGAAAACGGAGTAATTTTGCGACCTGTCGGGAATATCGTTTACATTTTACCTCCTTATGTCATTACGGAACAACAGTTGCAAAAAGTATATCAGGTAGTCGAAGAAGCCCTTGATGTAGTTTAAATTTGTAACTATTCCTGCTATTCGCTACAATCTTTATTGCCTCCTTAAAGAAGGGAGGCAATAAAGGATTTTCACTGCTATCAGGGCTAAAAAGGACCCCGTTTTCAATCAGATGGTGCTGTGAAATCTAAAAATGTCTAGGACTTGTAAGTCAATATTAGAAACATAAAGTAGTCAAAGTAATCTAAAGTTCGCTATTCGGAGGTAAACCTTGCGCACTTTGCGAAAAACTTTGCGACCTTTGTGGGTAAATAAAAAATTATTTCTCAAAGTCATAAAGTGAAAAATTAAGTTTCGCCAAGCTGATTTCTCTTTTTGAATTTTGTGAATCTCTGCGAAAATGCTCTGCGAATCTTTGCGTAATAAAATCCAAACATCTTGTCACAAATAATATCTATTACCGCACTTTCATCAATATCTCCATTAGGGAACGATCCTACTTTAATCTGGCAAAATTATCTCAATGATAAACATTATTTTGTTAAAGAAATAATAGATAATGCAGCAACATTTATAGCACCACTAAGTGTAGACGCTGTTGATGGAATAGAAGCGCTTAAAATGTCAGATACCAAATATAAATTCCTTGACAAATCGGTTCTTTATGCTATCGAAGTTTCCCGAAAAGCAGTTCAGCAGGCAGGTTGGTCTTCAAACGACGTTTTTGGAATCAACATGGGTTCCTCTCGTGGTGCAACAGATTTATTTGAAAAACACTATCAAGAGTATTTAAAAACTGGCAAAGCACAAACTTTGGCTTCTCCAACCACGACTTTGGGAAACATTAGTTCATGGGTTGCCCATGATTTGCAAAGTTCCGGTCCAGAAATTTCACATTCAATTACCTGTTCTACTGCTTTACATGCGGTTCTAAACGGCGTGGCTTGGCTCCGATCCGGAATGGCTGATAAGTTTTTGGTTGGTGGTAGTGAAGCGCCTTTAACGGATTTCACGATCGCTCAAATGCGTGCGCTCAAGATTTATTCTCGCAGCGAAGAGGCATATCCTAATCGTGCTTTCGATTTAAACAAAACACAAAGTACGATGATTTTAGGAGAAGGAGCAGGTGTTTGCTGTTTAGAAAATGGAAAAAAAGAAAATGCACTAGCTTTTATCGAAGGAATAGGATATGCGACAGAAATTCTGGAACATAACATTTCGATTTCAGCAGAAGCAACTTGCTTTCAAAAATCGATGAAAATGGCTTTAGAAAATACCGATTTATCAGAAGTTGATGTTGTTGTCATGCATGCTCCTGGAACGATAAAAGGCGACGTTACAGAATATAAGGCAATTGAAAAAGTTTTTGGTACAAGCCTGCCTTTATTGACTACTAATAAATGGAAAATTGGACACACTTTTGGTGCTTCCGGGATTTTGAGTATGGAACTCGCTATTTTAATGATGCAACACAATACGTTTATTGGAGTTCCTTTTGCGGAAGCACAAAAACAAACAAAACCAATTAGAAAAGTATTGATCAATGCAGTAGGTTTTGGAGGTAATGCGGTGAGTGTTTTACTGTCGCTCTAGTTCTTTTGCCTTGTCATAAATCAAGTTGCTTTCAAACCCTTTACGAAGTAAGTAATCACAGAATTTCTTTCTCTTTTTTTGAAGATTAGTTTCTTTGATGCTGTCCCAATTCCGTAGAGCTATTTTATCAAAAGTGTCTAAATATTCCTCATTTGAAATTTCTTTTAGCGCTAGATTAATGTTGTATTGGCCTATGTTACGGAATTTGAGTTCGTTTACAATTCTGATTTTCCCCCAAAATTTAATGCGATGCTTTCCTTTAGCAAAACTGCATGCAAAGCGACTCTCGTTCAAGAAATTATCTTGTATGAGTTTGACAATAATGGTGTCAATTTCATCAGCATCCATTTTCATAGTTCGTAGTTTTTGAACCACTTCGTCATGGCATCGTTCCTGATAGGCGCAATAATGCTCTATTTTTTTTAAAGCCTCCTGAACAGAAAAAACATCTTTCATAATTAAGATTTTTAATGAAAGAGCAAAAATGCAACAATAGTACCTAATAACCTATTGGAGGAGTTTTTTTGAAAAGTAACATTGTCTAAGAAACGATAGATAATAAAGATTTGATTAGAGTATAAACTGTTGATAGACAAATTTTAACGATAGCGATTCAAATCCAAATTTGATTGTTAAAATTATTCGTAAATCACGCTAAGATCAAAACAATTTTAAATCCTTTTAATGTTATTTATCAGTATTTTTTATCAAAACTTAAAATTTATTATTTGGATAAAACCAATTGCATAGAAGTTTTTAATAAGTCATTCTGTATAGTGGTTATTGTGTGCTTCATCGTTAAAAAAAGTAGTACATCGATTAATTTGTTTTTAATTTAAAATATGTTGCTATTTTGTATGTATTTACAAAATCTGAAATACTACGCCTAAATATAAAATATGATTACCCTCTCATAACCCTCTGATATGAATAAAAAATTACTTTTATTAATTGCATTCTTTTTTACGGTTGCTTTTACAAGTGCAGCAAATCGATATTCGGTAACTAGTGGTCTTTGGAGCGCAACTTCTACATGGAGCGCAACTTCGGGTGGTGCATCAGGAGCATCTGTTCCAGTCGCTGGTGATGTTGTTTTTATTGAGGGAGGATTTAATGTTACATTAAATGCAAATGCTGCTTGCGCCTCTCTAGCTTTTACCACAGTCACAGCCACCTCTTTGACGCTCGGATCTTTTCTACTAGACGTTTCTGGAGCAATTACAATTCCTATGTCAGGTACTGGTATTAACCTAATTGCAGTTGGAGCAGGTAATTTAAATGCAGGAAGTATTGCGTTTACCAATGGTGGTGCTGCTAGTGCTGCAAGACATCAAATAACAATTTCAACTGGAACTGTTACTGTTTCCGGAAATTTAACGCAAACAGGAAGTACTGGTAGTGCTTCTATAACTTTTACAGATGCTGGGTTGTTAAGGTTAGGAGGAACTTTTTTGACTTCTACTTCTGGTACTTTAACAACCGTCGCAGGAAGCACAGTTGAATATAATGGAGCGGCGCAGTCAGTTGGAGCTTTTGCTTATAATAATCTTACGCTTTCGGGTAGTAATGTGAAAACTGCTGCGGGTAACTTAACCGTAAATGGTACATTGTTCACTTTAGCAGGCTGTACATTGAATATGGGAACAAATCAATTATTAGGAACTCTTAATACAATAATCAATAGCGGGGCAATACAAACTCAAAATACAACAGCAACACCAATTCCTTCGGGAAAAACATGGGGAGGTCTAGTGCAATATAATGGCGCTGGACAGACTGTTGTGAGTGGGACTTATAATAATTTAACTCTGTCAGGAAGTGGTATTAAAAAATTTGCAACCAACATTGTAATAAATAATATAACTTCTATTGCGACAAGTGTGCGAGCGGATTTAAATGCAATAACTACTCATACAACTGGAGCACTACTCTTTAATGGCTTCAATCAAATTGGCGGTACTTGGGGGACAACCACCTCAGGAGCTACTACCACCAATGATACATACTTTACAGGAACGGGTAGAATAGCTGTTCCAAATAACACCGTTATTGATAGTAATTTTGCCTCATATAGTAATTCTTCAGCTGATGTATTTGCGTCAGTTGGAGAGTACACAAGTCCTCTGACATTGACAGCGCCGAATGGATTTGTTTTTATCAATACTAAATTTGCTAGTTATGGTACCCCTAATGGTACTTTTCCTAACTTTACAATAGGTTCATGTCATGCTGTTAATAGTCGTGCAATAACAACAGGCCTATTGGGAAATACAATAGCTACAATTACTACAAGTAATGCTACTTTTATTACTGATCCGTGCAATGGAATAGTAAAAAGATATAGTGTTGTTGCAACGTATGCTGAGCCTATTTGTTCAGGTAATAGTCCGGGTTTGATAACAGGGTCTACGCCAACAGGTGGTAATGGAAACTACACCTATTTATGGGAACAAAGTACAAGTGTCAATGGTCCTTATGTATCGGTTCCAGGCATAAATAATGCTAAAGATTATACACCAGGAACACTATCTACAACTACTTACTATAAAAGAACAGTAACTTCAGGAGCTTACTCAGATGCCACCATAATGATTGTGCCTATTGTAAGTGCCCCAGTTGCGGCCCCAACTATAACATCATTATGTACTAATACTACTCTATCTGTTCCAGCATCGACAATTCCAGGAACTTATGTAGAGTGGTTTTCAGGTTCATGTGCAAGTATTATAATTGCTACAGGGACAACATATAATCCATCCGCGGCAGGTACCTACTTTGCACGATACACCAATCGTTGTGGTAGTAGTATATGTAGTAGTTTTAATGTTTCTTCTATTCCTCCCGCAAATGCAGTAAGTATTACCCCAACAAGTCCTAGTCCAATATGTACTACTGCAGGAAACGTAAGTTTAGCTTACACTGCAACAGGTGCTCCTAATACTTATAGCATTGCTTGGTCTCCAAATGGCTATTTAATTGATATTGTTAATAGAAACTTGACAGGTAGTCCTATAACTTTAGATATTCCTGCCAATGTTCTTGCTGGGACTTATACAGGAACTATATGGGTAAGGACTTCTGCAGGATGTGTAAGTGCTCGTAAGACATTTACTATCCAGATAGGTAAAGCAGCAGGAATTGCTTCTAGTAATTCCACTTTATGTCAGAATACATTAATGACACCTATTACTCGCACTACTATTGGTACCACAGGCATAGGGACAGTTTCAGGTTTACCCTCGGGAGTTTCAGCCTCTTGGGCATCAAATACCCTAACGATTAGTGGTACGCCAACACAATCAGGGACGTTCAATTATAGTATTCCATTAAATGGAAGTTGTCCAGGCACGGTAAATGCAATAGGCATTATTATAGTGAACAGTTTGCCTTCAACACCATCATTTGTTGCAGCAGATATTAACCAACCTAATTGTGTTACTCCAACAGGTAGCGTTGCTTTAGGAAGTTTGCCGGCAACAGGTGCGTGGACTATTACTGCAAATCCAGCAACTCCAGGCTTGAGTGGTTTAGGCGGTTCGGGTACAACAACAATCATCGGCGGGCTAGCCCCTAATACAAGTTATACTTTCATAGTTTCTAATGGTACTTGCTCAGACTCATCATCAGCTATAGTTTCAATAAATCCCGTAATTACTACAACATATTCAGGATCCACTTGGTCGGTGACCCCTACTATTGATATGCTAGGTGTCATAAACTCAAATACAGCTATAGCTACTAATGTGGAACTTTGTAATTGTATGGTCAGCACAGGTGTTGTTGCAACAGTTGCATCAGGAGTTACACTTAAACTTCAAGATAAGCTTACTGTAAATGGGTCTGGTGCATTAACATTTGAAGACGGTGCAAGTCTTGTACAAATTAATAATGTTGTTAATGTAGGGAATATCAATTACAAAAGGCTTACAACCCCAATACGAAATACAGATTATACCTATTGGTCTTCACCTGTGTTAGGATTTACCTTAGGTGGTGTTTCACCTAGGACCTTAAATGGAAAATTTTATTCTTACGAAGTTACGGCAGGATCAGAAGATTGGAAACAAGAATCATCTGCAACTATTATGTCAGAGGGAAAAGGATATATAGTCAGAGGGCCAGAAACAACAAACGGGACGATACCATGGCCTGTAGGCCAATTTCCTGCTACTTTTAATGGTGTTCCAAATAATGGAAACTATTCTTTATCAGGAATTTTTCCTGATAAATCCTATCTGATAGGAAATCCTTATCCATCAGCATTGGATGCCAATAAATTTTTAACTGACAATGCAGGAGTTTTAGATGGAACTCTTTATTTCTGGACGCACAATACATCTATTGGTATAGGAGTATCTAACCCTGGCTCAGGAACTTTTGCTTATTCTGGCGATGATTATGCGTCGTACAATCTTACAGGAGGAACAGCAACTGCCGCTGCACCCAGTGATGCAGATAAATCAGCTACTAATCCGAATATCCCAACGGGTAAAATTGCTGCAGGACAATCCTTTTTTGCCAGTAGTAAAGTTTCCATAACAGGAAGTTCTATCTTGTTTGACAATACTATGAGAGTAGGTGTGGGTGCAATTATAGGTACGAATTCTCAGTTTTTTAGAACAACTAAAAATGCCAAAACAGCATCAGATGTTGAACAAAATAGGGTTTGGCTTAATTTATTTAACAATGAAGGTGCTTTTAAACAGGCTTTAGTGGGTTATGTGACAGGAGCAACAAATAACTTTGATAATGGATATGATGGTCAAACGTATGATGCAAATGAATTTGTAGACTTTTACAGTGTTAATCAAGAGAAAAACCTTGTAATTCAAGGTAGAGCATTGCCTTTTGACGAAAATGACGAAGTGCATTTAGGTTTTAGGTCTTCAGTAGCAGGAAACTTTAACATCGGAATCGATCAAACGGATGGAATATTAAAAGCGCAAAATATAGTTGTCGAAGATAAAGTACTAAATATTGTCCATGATTTAAAAATAGCACCTTACGCTTTTACCACTCAGGCAGGTACTTTTAATGATCGTTTTGTATTGCGTTTTACTCAAAAAATATTAGGGATTGATAATCTATCGCCGCTTGAAAACACTACTATTATATCAAAATATAAAAATGAATTGAAAATAAAATCAGAAACTGAATCTATAGAACGAATCACAGTTTTTGATATACTTGGAAGAAAAATTTTCGATAAACAAAGTATTAACAGTGCCGAATATCGTATCCTAAGTAATAATATTACACAACAAATCCTGATTGTAAAAGTAGTTTTGGGGGATGGAAATGTAATTACTAAAAAAATTATGTAAAAACTTACTTTGATTATAAGTAGAATAGGTATGTAAACCCAACTTGAATAAAATCAAGTTGGGTTTTTTGTTTGGTAAATATCACTAAATGTGGGTATTGCATAGTAATTTTATTGTCTCTAATTTAGGACTTTTATAAATCAAAGCTTAAATTTTATGGGTAGAAAAGTCCCGTAATAATGGCATAAAGTTCCTCTAAATTTGAAAATAGTTTTAGTATTTCTTATCATAGTATTTGGTTTTCCCCTTCAAAATAAGACGTATTCCCAGCAAGGAAAATCTGACTCCACATTTAACGTTTATGATGATGGTTTGCAAGGGGATGGTTTTGATAATACCGTTAGAACAGTTTCGGTACAATCCGATAGTAAATTGATTGTAGGGGGCGATTATCTCAATTTTAATGGAACTGCAACTCCTTATTTATGTCGATTGTTTCCAGATGGCTCTAAGGATACCTCATTTAATTTAGGAACTAGTTTTAATGGCAAAGTGTATTGTTCTTCACTACAGCCAGATGGGAAAATACTTTTAGGAGGTGCATTTACTAACTTTAATGGAGTAACGGCGAACCGATTAATTCGACTGAATAATGACGGATCAATTGACGCATCTTTCAATACTCAGATAGCCGCCAGTAGTGGGATAGTGTATAGTTTAGCTTTGCAATCAAACGGGAGCATCATTGTTGCAGGGAGTTTTACAAAATACAACGGAGTTACTGCTAATCGTGTTGTTAGGTTATTACCTAGCGGCACTGTAGATACTGATTTCGTAATAGGATTAGGTGCTAGTGATGTTGTAGAAGAAGTCCAGATACAAGCGGATGGCAAAATCATTCTTTCAGGATCTTTTGACTTTTTTAACGGAATAAGTAATAGTAAAATAATTAGACTAAATGCCGATGGCAGTCCAGATCCTTCATTTACAACAGGTTTGGGCTTCAATGCGACAGTCTCAGCTCTTGCGATACAGCCAGATGGAAAAATTATTGCGGGTGGGTATTTTGTAAGTTATAATGGAAATACAGCCAATAAAATTATTCGCCTAAATACGGACGGTTCAATTGATGGAACTTTTGTTTCTGGTCTGGGATTTAGTTCGGGTGTAGTTGAGGTTATTAAATTAAATGCAGTTGGATTTATTGCGGTAGGAGGTTCTTTTACAGGTACTTATAATGGAGTAGATGTAAATAGAATGATGGTTTTAAATCCGTTAGGAATTATGGATCCCTTATTTGATATTGGGGCTGGTCCATTTTCTGCATCAGTTTTGGATCTTGCAATTGCAGGAGATAGTTCTCTTGGTATATAGCAGGTTCTTTCTCTGTTTTCGATTCGCAAAATCAAGGCCGTTTGGCCAAAGTTGATCCATTTGGAGCTTTAGATATTGCATTTCTTACTGCTGGAGTAGGTTTTGATAATTCGGTTTTGAAGGTGCTGGCTTTATCTGATAACAAAACGATGGCATTTGGTAATTTCACTAAATTTAATGGTGTCCTTTGTAACAGAATAGCACGATTGGCGGATGATGGTTCAATCGATTCTACATTTAATAGTGCTGGTATTGGTGCAAATAATACTGTTCGAAGTGCCCTTTTGCAACCAGACAATAAAGTTGTTATCGCTGGAACTTTCACATCTTACAACGGTTTACTTGCAAATAGAATAGCAAGAGTTTTGTCTACTGGAATGTTAGATCCAAGCTTTATAACTGGAATTGGTGCTAATAATATTATTTATGCACTTGCATTACAACCTGATGGTAAAATAATTATAGCAGGAAATTTTACAAGCTACAATGGAATAGTAGTGAATAGAATTACCCGATTATTACCCGATGGAAGTATTGACCTTACTTTTAACACTGGTCTAGGAGCAGATGCAATTGTCGAAGCCATAGTGCGTCAGCCAGACGGAAAAATAGTATTGGGTGGCCGTTTCACAACCTTTAATACTTATTCGTGTAATCGAATAGTTCGCTTAAATTCAGATGGAAGTATTGATTCTAGTTTTTCGGTAGGCAGTGGTTTTGATAAAAACGTATATGCTTTAGCTTTCCAATCTGATAATAAATTGATTGTTGGAGGGGCATTTTTAACGTATAAAGGTCTCTCCGCAAAGAGAATCCTGAGATTAAATGGCGACGGAAGTTTAGATGTAACTTTCAATTCTGGTACTGGTCTTAGTAGTGGTGACGTGAGATGTATTTTGGTTCAACCCGATGATCGGATGTTAGTAGGAGGTACTTTCTCTGGAACGTATAATGGTATTGCTGTAAAACGAATGCTAAGATTACTCTCATCTGGAGTTTATGACCCAACCTTTTTAGTAAATTTAAACGGCTCGTTGTATAGTGCTTGTTTTACGGTAAATCATAAAGTAATTATTGGGGGAAGTTTCAATTCTGTTTCTGGCATAACAAAGCATAGGGTAGCCAGTATTAAATTGTGTACCAATAGTTCTACATGGAACGGAATAGCTTGGGATAATGGATTGCCATCAGAAGAAAGAACACTTATTTTTAATGGTAGTTACACGCCTATTTCCACTATAAATGCATGTTCATGTTCTATTAGTTCAGGAAATACAGTGACTTTAGCAAATGGAAATACTTTGGGTTTAGTTTTTGATTATTCGGGTGCGGGTACCTTGATTATAGAAAACAATGCGGCACTTTATCAGTCAGAAGATCAAGTTATCAATACGGGAATTATTCTGCTAAAGCGAAAAACGACACCAATCCTGAAAATGGATTATACCTATTGGTCTACTCCTGTTATAAATCAAAAATTGATTGATGTTTCACCCAATACACGTTTAGATAAGTTTTATTCATTTAATGCGGGATTAGATTCTTGGTTAAATGAGGATGCAAATGCCGTAATGACACTAGGAAAAGGATATATTATACGTGGCCCAGAATCTTTTTCGGATTCAGGTACTGCCATTCACGAAGCGGTATTTACAGGAGTTCCGAATAACGGGCTGGTGACCGTGCCTATTGGCGCTTCAGGTACGTCGAATCTAGTTGGAAATCCTTATCCCTCAGCTCTTGATGCCAATTTATTTTTAATTGAAAACAGTGTCAATTTAGATGGAACCATATATCTCTGGACACATAATACTGCTATAACTAATAATTTATATACGGCGGATGATTATGCAACATATAATCTGCTGGGAGGTGTTGGTACGAATGCAGCGTTGAGTTCAGGTGTGAGTACTTCAAAACCGGACGGGAATATAGCCTCTGGCCAATCTTTTTTTGTTACAAGTATAAATAATACTGGTGACTTAAAGTTTAATAATTCCATGCGGTTAATTGGACAGAATTCTAGTTTTTTTAGATTTAATGGGGACAAGAAAGCAAAACAAAATGAGGTTGAGAAGCATCGAATTTGGTTGAATTTATTTAATAATCAAGGCGCTTTTAAGCAAATATTAGTGGGTTACGTAAATAGAGCAACAAATGGATTAGATGCCTCATTTGATGGAGAAAGTTTTAATGGTAACCAATATTTAGATTTTTACAGCATTGTTGAAGATAAATATTTAGCAATTCAAGGCAGGGCTTTGCCTTTTGCTGCAACAGATGAAATAAAATTAGGATTTTCTACAACCATAGCGGGTTCATTTACAATCAAAATAGATCAAACCGATGCGTTTTTTTCGGGCCAAAATGTTTTTATCGAGGATAAATTTAATAATACTAGTGTTAATTTAAAAAACGAAAATTTCACTTTTACTACTGAAGTTGGAGTTTTTAATGAACGTTTCGTTTTGCGTTTTACCGATAAGACTTTAGCATTGAATGATCTCGTAAAAGACAATGAATCAGTTGTAGTATTTCGTAAAAACGAGCAGTTGATCATACATTCTAAAAAAGAAAATATCTATTCAATTGCAATACATGACTTGGCTGGATGAAAAATGTACATTAAAAAAAATATAAATGAAATGGATTTTTCGGTTCTTACCGTAAAAGCTAAAAATCAAATAATTTTGGTAACAATAGTTCTGCAAAATGGTCAGTCAATGGTTCGAAAAGTAATTTATTAATTTGATTTCATGAAAAAACCACCTGTTTTAAACAGATGGTTTGTATGATAAATGCGTCTAAATTTATTTTTCTTTGCCTGATGCTTCAAGATTTCGTTCAATTGTATGTCCTGGTCTTGACCATTTTGGTTTTTCACCTAATGGTACAAATTGAGAGTCTTCAGCTTCAACGGTTTGTGGTTGAGAAACTTTTGTGAAAGGTTTTTGTGGATTCAAACCTAACATTTCAAACATTTTCATGTCTTCATTTACATCAGGATTTGGTGTAGTCAATAATTTATCTCCTGCAAAAATAGAATTTGCACCAGCAAAAAAGCACATGGCTTGCCCTTCACGACTCATGTTCATTCTCCCGGCTGATAAACGCACTTGAGTTTCTGGCATGATGATTCTTGTGGTCGCTACCATTCGTATCATTTCCCAAATTTCCACTGGCTTTTCCTCTTCCATAGGAGTACCCTCCACGGCAACCAAAGCATTAATTGGTACAGATTCAGGTTGTGGGTTCAAAGTAGAAAGTGCTACTAGCATTCCGGCTCTATCTTCGATACTTTCACCCATCCCAATTATTCCTCCGCTACATACAGTAACATTCGTTTTACGAACATTTTCTATGGTTTGCAAACGGTCTTCAAATCCGCGTGTTGAAATCACTTCTTTATAATACTCCTCTGAGGTGTCTAAATTGTGGTTGTAGGCATACAATCCTGCTTCCGCTAATCGGTGTGCTTGATTTTCAGTTATCATTCCTAGGGTACAGCAAACCTCCATGTCAAGTTTGTTAATCGTTCGTACCATTTCAAGCACTTGGTCAAATTCAGGACCGTCTTTTACGTTTCTCCACGCTGCTCCCATACATACACGCGAGGAACCGCCAGATTTAGCTCGCAAAGCTTGTGCTTTTACTTGACTAACAGACATTAAATCATTGCCTTCAATTTCAGTATGGTAACGCGCTGCTTGCGGACAGTAACCACAGTCCTCAGGACATCCGCCTGTTTTTATGGATAACAATGTCGAGACTTGAACCACGTTTGGATCGTGGTGTTCTCGATGGATTGAAGCTGCTTCAAAAAGCAAATCCATCATGGGTTTATTGTAAATGGCGATAATTTCGTCCTTCGTCCAATTGTGTTTTGTAATACTCATCGATGCACTTTTTTAGTGACCCAAAAGTAGTTAAATTGTTCTAAAGAAGCAATGCAATACCATTGAAAAGGAATTTAAGTGCTATTTTAGTTGAGGTTTGGTATTATAGAAATCACATGATTAGTCGGCACGTAATTTTTTAATTTCTAATTCTCCTCTTCTGTTATTCACGGTTTAGTATTTACCAACGGAACTGTGAACGATAATTTAATGTGACGAAGATGTTTTAAATATTATTTGCTAACACTAATTTTTTTAAGATTTGTTTCCATGTTTGTCAGAGGAATATCGAGTATCCCAATATAAAAGTAGCATGAAAGTTACTATTATTGCTGAGCTAATCCCTTCAAATAACAAAGAGATAGAATACGTCATTACAGATGGTTCACCACCAAACAAGAAGGTTTTAGATAATGATCCAATATATTTTTCTCCACCTTTTGCAAAACTATATGCAACTAAGGCGGCTATGCTCAAGATAACACCTATCAAAGATGTTGCTAATGCAGATACAGAATTACTCGCTAAATTAGTTTTTCCTTCTGCAAAATTAGATTTAAGAGTTCTATTCGTACCATAAAAAATAAAAAGCACGTTAAAAACACGAAGAATATAAATGTCAGCAAGACCCAAAAGTTCCATGATTAAGAAATAGATTCCAATTCCTAGTATTATAATGAGTCCGTTTATTAGTTCTTTGGGAAGTTTCATAACAAGCATTTTTAAAAATTGAAAAAGAATATTTTTTTGATTAAAAAATGTATTATTTTCAAATTTAAAGAAAAAAAGGTAATGTTTTATGAAAATTAAGAAACATTTTACACTTAATTAAAATGTGTTCAAGTAGCTTAATGCCGCTTTTTTGTCTTTTTGGAGCTGTGCTTTTAGAAGCGTTATCGAGTCGAATTTTTGTTCTGAACGCAATCGATGCAAAACGGAAACACTAATTTTTTGATTGTATAAATCAGCGTTAAAGTCAAAATAATGAATTTCTATAGTTTGAGTTTTGCCCTTTACTGTTGGGTTAAAACCGATGTTCATCATCCCAAATACGATTTGCTCATTGATAGTGCTTTTTACAATATAAACGCCATTTTGTGGTATTAATTTATAGTCTTCTGCGATCTCTAAATTAGCAGTTGGAAAATCTATTGTTCTTCCCAGCTTTTTGCCTTGAATAATATTTCCTGTTAGAAAATAATCATAACCTAAATAATCATTTGCTAGATCCATATCGCCGGCAACCAAAGCATTTCTGATTTTTGTAGAACTCACAGAAATATCATTTATTTCTTGAACGGATATTTGTTCTACTTCAAAACCATATTCTTGGCCATAGGCAATAAGATCATCAATATTTGCAGTTCTATTTCGTCCAAATCTGTGATCGTGACCAATAATTATTTTCTGGATGTGAAAGCGGTCTATAAGAATACTACGTACAAATTCTTCAGCGGTTAGTCTCGAAAATGCTTCATCAAACGGATGTATGACTAGATTTTCTATACCAATTTGTTCTAACAAATCAATTTTTTCGTCAATTGTGTTGAGCAACTTAATATCAGAATGTTCTTGAAGTACCATTCTAGGATGCGGAAAAAAAGTAAGGACCAAACTTTCGTATTTTTGATTTTCCGTATTTTTGGTTATTTTTTTTAGGATTTTTTTATGCCCAATATGTACTCCATCAAAAGTGCCTAAGGTTAATATTGTTTTTTTTGTGGAGTTGAAATCGTTTATAGAGTGAAAAATCTTCAAAGCAAGTGTTTTATAATGGTACAAATTTAAGGTATCCATTTGATAAAACTAAAAAAGGACCGAAAACTTCAATCCTTTTTTTGTTCATTTTATGTTATTTATTTTTTTATAAACCGAATTGTTTTTGTTTCGGATTGATTTTTTGATAGTTTTAAAAAATAAATCCCTTGTGTTAGATTGGAAACATTAATACTAAGGTCAGCTTCTGAGTCTATTTTTTTAGCTTTTATAATTTGGCCTAAAGTGTTAATGATGGTATAGTTCTCTGGAATGTCTAATTTATTTTCAACAGCAATTTGTAATAAATTAGAGGTAGGGTTAGGATACAGATAAACGGAACTTTCACTTTCGAATTCATTTGTTGCAAGTGAATTATTGCTGAATTTCGTTGTTTCTGATCCGGTGAAATTTCCTCCCGAAACGATTATGTCTCCAGACGGTGTTTGTAAAGAATAAGATCCTGCTCCGTAATCACAACAGATACCATCTCCTCCGCTATCATAAATGGAGAATGTATAACAATCATTACTAGAAAGGTTAAAGGTTTCTGTTATTAAAGCAGGAAGTGGCTCTGTCCGTGTGGTATTAGTAAATGGTCCGCCTTTGTACAAAACAACGCCTGCAGTATTTTTTAATTCCCAGGTAATTTCTTTTCCGTAGTAGTCTTGCTGTAGTGAAAAGTTTACAGTATTAGAGGTATAGTTTACAGTATTTAAAAGTTCAAAATCTATATTGCTACTGTTGTTTGCAGTGTTTTGATCTGTTGTGCCGTTAGTACTTAGTATCGTAGCGTTAAAATTATGAACTCCTGTGGCGGATGTGATGCTGCTTAGGGTGACGTTTTGTGATTGATTATTAGCCAGAGTCCCCGTCCAGTTGTATGTTTGTAAATTTTGGTTGTCAACGCCGTAACGAATTGAGGCTTGTTTCAAAGGAGCAGTTCCTTTATTTGTTATTTTTATTCGTGGTAAAAATGTTTTGCTACAATTAATGTTTAAATTAATAACTAATGTCGTCGCATCATTTGTAAGCAGGATTCCAGGTGTCAGTGCGTCTGAAGTTTTTAATGATGCCCTTCGTGCGGAATTATTCATAACGGTGATCATTCTGTTTTTTTGATCGGTGGTAAAAATGTTCATACAAGTGTCATTTGTATAATCCATGTAATTTTCAATCATGTCTAACCCGGGAGAATCTATACAGGAGTCAGCCCCTTTAGGGCAACCATAGTTTTCTTGACCTGCATTTGGAGTATCTGCACAAAAATCATCTACTGTGCAGTCCCCATCTCCCCAAATATGGCGCAACCCTAACCAATGACCGACTTCATGGGTAGTAGTTCTACCGCCGTCATATCGAACTGCATAGGTACCACTAGGAAAATAGGCGGATGAACCAAAAAAAGAATACCCAATTACAACGCCATCAGTACTAGCTGGGCCTCCATTTACATTGATACCAGTTAGGGTAGAGTTACTTGGAAATTGTGCATATCCTAATAGGGAGCTGGCTGAAAATTTAACTACCCAGATATTTAAGTACTTGTCAGGATTCCAAACAGTTAATGGCTTTACCATAGTGTCTATATCATCTGTAGACCAGCTTGCTTGTTCTAAGTCAACGCGGTCAATGCCATTTGTTAAAACTCCAGAGGGGTCTCTTTTTGCTAAAGCAAATTCAATCTCAACATCTGCTCCTACAGGATTTGTGTTAAAGCCGGGTGTTGCTGATTTTCTCCTAAAATCCTCGTTTAAGACTTGTATTTGAGAAATTACTTGCTCGTCAAAAATATTTTCGTCAGTTCCTATTAGATCTCCGTTATGAATAACATGTACTACAACAGGAATTGTGATTACGGCATTGACTCTGGAACCTTTAGGTGCATTTTTCCTTATTTCTTTTTCAAGAGCAATTTTTGGAGTAATCCATTGTTCGAATTCAGAATTTGACAATCTATTGGGGTTTTTAGACTTCAAGTATTCTTCATATTCCGTGCTAGCGCAACGAATGACTTCTCCTGTTTTGATAACTTTGTTCTTGCCAAAAAGGGAAACTTCGGTAGTGTTGTTTACTTGCGCAAACGAATTATGAGCTGAAAAAAATAGGCAAAATAGTAGTATGAAAGTAATTTTTTTCATGGTATCGTTTTTTAATTGCTTTTACAATTTGGGGTGTAAAGTGCTGTTTTTCTATAAATCATTGAATAATGCACTAAAATTAATTATTATTACGCTCTAATACAAATTAATTCAAAGTCCATTTTGTTGGTATACAGAAAAGTAATGGTTTATTTTCCGTTAAAAGTAGTCATTGTGTTTTCTAAACCAGCTGTTCCAAATGATTTTATGATTTCTGAAGCCAATTCTAATCGTTCTGGTAGTGCTAGTTTTTCTGCGTCATCCCATTCACCAAGAACATAATCTACTTGTTTTCCTTTTTTGAATTCATCACTGATGCCAAAGCGAAATCGCGTATAGTTTTGTGTGTTCAGAACAAGATTAATATTTTTTAAACCGTTATGTCCGCCATCACTTCCTTTTGGTTTAATGCGAACTGTTCCAAAAGAAAGGTTTAAATCATCTGTAATGATAAAAATATTTTCTAAAGGAATATTTTCTTTATCCATCCAGTATTGAACGGCTTTGCCGCTTAAGTTCATATAGGTATTCGGTTTAAGCAGCAAGAAAGTTCTTCCTTTGAATGCGTATTTAGCTAGGGTACCTAGTTTTACGGTTTCAAAAGTGACATTCTCTTTCTTTGCTAAAAAATCAACTATTTTAAAACCTATGTTGTGTCTTGTATTTACGTATTCTGAACCGATATTGCCTAGTCCTACGATTAAAAATTTCTTCATATTGGGTATTTTATCTTCTGCTTTTTCAATTGAAAACAGTTTGTTTATCCATTTTATCATGCTGCAAAAGTAAACTTAATTCGAATAGTTGGCCTATTACATTTTTAGAAAATCGCGATTGAAAACATACTATTTTTTGATAGCCCTGATGGAAGTGGCATCCTTTTTTTATGTACCCGAACAGGGTAGATAAAAAAAGATACAACGGACAGCAGGAGGAGTCGTGTTTTGTATTGAGATATTGGTGCTCCTAATACTAAGAAATGGGATAATAAGTTTGCTTCGTCCTTTGCCATTAAAAAAAATTATGAGCATAAAAAAAGCGCCAGTTGTAAAACTGGCGCTTTCTTGAATGATGGAAAAAATATTATTTTTTCTTTCCTTTCGCAGGTGCTTTTGCTGCTTTTGCCGCTTCTTGAGCCGCTTTCATAGCCGCACGAGAAATCTTCACTTGACAGATAACAGTGTTGTCTGGGTGCATGATTTTGAAGTTTGGTGTTGGCACTTTTGTAACGTACAATTTGTTACCCATATCAAGTGGTGTAATGTCAGCTTCAACAAAATCTGGAAGATCTTTTGGTAAAGCTCTCACTTTTAATTTACGAGTATTTAAACGTAAATCTCCACCTGCCATAACTCCTTTTGAGTTACCAATGATTTTCACTGGAACTTCCATAGTGATTTCTTTGTCGTCAAAGATTTGAAAGAAGTCAATGTGTAAAATCTTGTCAGACACTGGGTGAACTTGAATGTCTTGTAAAATAGCGTTAAATGATTTTCCTTTTCCAAGATCGATCTCAACTGTGTGAGCGTTTGGAGTGTAAACCAAGTTTTTGAAAGCCATAACTTCTGCTGAGAAATGAACTGCCTGATTTCCTCCGTATAATACGCAAGGAACCAATCCAGCATTACGTAGGGCTTTAGTTGCTACTTTGCCCACGCTTTCTCTTTCTGATCCTTTAATTGTAATCGATTTCATTGTAAAAAAATATAGTTATTAAATAATTATTCATGCTTTTGGCAATAAGCTTTAAGCTTTATGCAAATGTAATACGTTTTAGGCGATCTCAAAATGCTTTTGGCTTAAAGCCTTTTGCATAGTGCCATATACTACATTATAAATTTTCCACTAATGGAATTGTTGTGGTGCACCATGTGCATAACTTCAGCAAAAAGAGGTGCACAACTCAACACTCTTATTTTGTTTGATTCCTTCTTTAACGGAATAGAATCGGTCACTATTAATTCGCTTAATTGCGATTCTTCAATTTTTTCGTAAGCATCACCAGATAAAATCGCGTGAGTACAAATAGCTCTTACGCTCAATGCTCCTTTTTCGATCATTAAATCTGCGGCTTTCGCCAAAGTGCCTCCGGTATCTATCATGTCATCTACTAGGATTACATTTCGACCTTTAACCTCACCAATCAATTCCATGGTGTCAATAACGTTGGCTTCTTTTCTTTGTTTGTAACAAATTACCACATCCGATTCTAAAAATTTAGAATACGCATATGCTCTTTTTGAACCTCCCATATCTGGAGAAGCGATTGTCAAATTGTCTAAGCCTAGACTTTTTACATAGGGTAAAAAGATAGTCGAAGCAAAAAGATGATCTACGGGTTTTTCAAAGAATCCTTGAATTTGATCGGCATGCAAATCCATTGTCATTACTCGTGTTGCGCCTGCTGCATCTAATAAATTAGCTACTAGTTTAGCTCCTATCGGAACCCTTGGCTTGTCTTTCCTATCTTGTCTTGCCCAACCAAAATAAGGAATTACCGCTGTTATGTGTCTGGCTGATGCACGTTTTGCGGCATCAATCATTAATAACATTTCCATCAAATTATCAGCTGTTGGAAAAGTTGAGCAAACAATAAAAACGCGTAAACCTCTAATAGATTCTTCGTAAGAAGGTTGAAACTCACCGTCACTGTATTTTGACATGGTGATTTTCCCTAATGGGATTCCGTATTCCTTTGCTATTTTCTCAGCAAGATAAACACTTTGCGAACAAGCAAAAATTTTAGCTTCTGGTTCTAGGTGTGACATTTAGTATGTTGTTTTATTTCCGATTTTTTTACTTTCGAGAAGGTTTTGTGCTTTTGCATTGCCCCGAATTCTGTATTAGCCTCGAATATAGTTAGTTGTGTGTCTTGTGTTTTAACGAGGTGCAAATTTATAAAATTTATTCAACTCTGAAAGGAAAAAATTAAGTATTTTTAGTAGCACATTTAATATTATTTTTTACATTTGCAGCGTGTTAAAGGAATTGATGGTTGATTTAAACACAATCACATCTTTTATTGCGTTGAGATAACTGTCGTTATTTCATGTCTAGCTAAGCCCGGATGGCGGAATTGGTAGACGCGCTGGTCTCAAACACCTGTGGGAAACCGTGCCGGTTCGACTCCGGCTCCGGGTACTTAAAAGCCTCTTAATCGATTGATTAAGAGGCTTTTTTTATCTTAATCGGTGACGAAATAGGGGACGATTTACAAATTCTCTTAAGTGCAGGGATTATTTGTTTTTACTAGAAATAGTTAAGATGTATAAAAGTAATCAAAGAATAGGAGGGAAGATGTTATTTCTATATTGTTGCTAAAACTGCAATCAATGGCCTAATGAGTTTCAAACTGTTGTTGATTAGTTACTATAAATGTATTCATTGTAACCAATCGGATTCATTGTGTAAATTAACGCTTTTTTTTCTATTTTAATTCTACTCATTTTGTTTTGGGAATCTCTTCCTGAATTAAGTTGTTGCTAAATTATAGGAGATGACTGCAAGAGGTGTTAAAACAAATAGTTTAGAAATAAATCTAACAATGTTTTTAATGTTGCTCACTTTTACGTGAAGAAATGTAATTGTTTTATCTAGATGGTGCAGCTTTTTACTATCTTTTGGTAGATGGCTTAATGCAGAAACAATTTATCTAATATATTTTAATGTGTTTGTATTAAATCATTAGTCCTTAGATTTAGTGTAGTCTCTTGATTGAGCTGTAAGCGCTCGTAAAAGGATTTGACAAATAGTATTATCATGAATTTTCAAATAATAGAAATTCTTTTATAACCTATTTTATTTGTTCAGCTGTAAGTTTATTTTGTTTTAATAATTCTCAAAGGTCTATTTCAAAGACTCCTTTTGTGTAGTAATTAAAAATTATAAGCACAAAAAAAGCTTTCGAATGATCGAAAGCTTTTTTGTATTTGAATGAGAATTTTTAATCTCTAGTTACTAATGCATCTTGTTTCCAAGTTTTAACAGAAGCAATTTTGCTATTAGAGTAGTCTACCTCGTTTAGGTTTTTACCATTCCAGAACAACCATTTCCCAGTTTTCACACCGTTGTCATAAGTAGCAACTGATGATTTATTTCCGTTCTCGTCACATGAAATCCAAGTTCCGTCAAGTTTTCCATTTTTAAAGAAACCTTCTTGTTGTACTTTCCCATTTTCAAAATAGTATGTTGTTTTTACTAATTGACCTACTGCTTCTAATTTTGGGTTGTTTTCTTGAGCAAAAATTGTTCCTGTGAAAAGTATTGCAATTAAAAAGATATATTGTTTCATGATGTTTGGGTTTTTAAATTCATATCAGCTTAACAAATATATAAAGTATTTTACAATAAAAAAACTTTTAGTTAACAATTTGGTAACATTGACCTAAAATTTAACATTGGAAACTAAATTTGCTTTTGTGTGTACTGCTAAATTTTGCTTTTTGGCAATTCATTATTCATAATTAGTCCTAAATTTGCATCCGTGCCCAAAGGGCTAAATAAATTAAAATCTAGAACATGTATAGAAGTCATAACTGTGGCGAGTTGAACGCCTCACATATTAATACAGAAGTTACTCTTGCTGGTTGGGTGCAGAAATCCCGTGATAAAGGTTTCATGAATTGGGTTGATTTACGCGACCGTTATGGAATTACTCAACTTATTTTTGATGAAGGTCGCTCTAATCAAGACGTTTTTGAATTAGCAAAAACACTTGGTCGTGAATTTGTAATTCAGGTAAAGGGAACTGTTATTGAACGTGAGGCCAAAAATAAAAATATAGCTACAGGAGATATCGAAATTTTAGTTACCGAATTAAACATTCTCAACGCATCACTCACGCCACCTTTTACAATTGAGGATGAGACGGATGGAGGTGAAGATATCCGAATGAAATACCGTTACCTAGACATTCGAAGAAATCCAGTAAAAAACAGTTTGCTTTTTCGTCATAAAGTAGCAATGGAAGTGCGTAAATATTTATCTGATTTGGATTTTTGTGAGGTAGAAACACCTTATTTGATAAAATCTACACCAGAGGGAGCTAGGGATTTTGTTGTTCCTTCTCGAATGAATGAAGGACAGTTTTATGCTTTACCACAATCGCCACAAACCTTTAAACAGTTGTTGATGGTGGGTGGAATGGATAAATATTTCCAAATCGTGAAATGTTTCCGTGACGAAGATTTGCGCGCAGACAGACAGCCAGAATTTACACAAATTGATTGTGAAATGGCTTTTGTGGAGCAAGAAGATATTTTAAATGTTTTTGAAGGATTGACTAGACATTTATTAAAAGAAATAAAAGGTATCGAAGTAGAAAAGTTCCCAAGAATTACCTACAATTATGCTATGAAAACCTATGGAAATGACAAACCGGATATCCGTTTCGGAATGGAATTTGGCGAATTGAATGAAGTAGCGCAACACAAAGAATTTCCTGTGTTCAATGCTGCAGAATTAGTGGTTGGTATTGCTGCGCCTGGCGTTGGTAATTATACACGTAAGGAAATAGATGCTTTAATTGACTGGGTGAAGCGTCCTCAAGTGGGAGCAACAGGAATGGTTTATGTTAAATGTAATGAAGACGGAACCTATAAATCATCAGTAGATAAATTCTACGATCAAGATGATTTAGAACAATGGGCAAAAATTACTGGGGCAAAGGTCGGCGATATGATTTTTGTTTTATCTGGACCATCTGACAAAACTAGAGGGCAATTAAGTGCTTTGCGTATGGAAATAGCTACTCGATTAGGCTTGAGAAATCCAGCTGAGTTTGCACCACTTTGGGTTGTTGACTTTCCATTATTAGAATTAGACGAAGAAAGCGGAAGATGGCATGCTATGCACCATCCATTTACTTCTCCAAAACCAGAGGACATGGCTTTGTTGGCTACGAATCCGGGTAAAGTTCGCGCTAATGCATACGATATGGTTTTGAATGGAAATGAAATTGGCGGTGGATCGATTCGTATTCACGATAAAGCCACGCAACAATTAATGTTTAAATATTTAGGTTTTACTGAGGAAGAAGCAAAAGCGCAATTCGGATTCTTGATGGACGCATTCCAGTTTGGTGCGCCACCTCACGGAGGTTTAGCTTTTGGTTTAGACAGATTAGTAGCTATTTTAGGCGGTCAAGAAACTATAAGGGACTTTATTGCATTTCCAAAGAATAACTCAGGAAGGGATGTTATGATCGATGCGCCATCTGTAATTGATGATGCTCAATTAAAGGAGCTTCATATTAGATTGGCTTAATCAATATCAGTGTGTAATTTAGGTTGGTATAGTAAAAAAAAAGTGGTGAATATTGATAGAAAACGTTGAAAATCAATATTTTTACAAAATAAAAACAGAAGAATGTCTTTCGTATTGTAATATATATTACATTTGCTACATTATAAATTATTATTACAATTACAATGCGTACAGGTACAGTTAAATTTTTCAATGAGTCTAAAGGTTACGGATTCATTACAGACGAAGAAACAGGAAAAGACATTTTTGTTCATGCATCAGGAATCAACGCGGAAGAATTGCGCGAAGGTGACAGAGTTAGCTATGAAGAAGAAGAAGGAAGAAAAGGAAAAGTTGCTGCGAAAGTAGCAGTTATCTAAGCATAAAAATTAATTTTTTTTGCCTACGAATGTTTAAGAAAACGTTCCGATTTTTTCGGGGCGTTTTTTTTTGTTGCAATTTTTCAGTCTCGTATAAAATCTCCTGTAATTTTAAAAATCTGAAAATGATTAACGTTAAACATGTCTTAATGCAATATTCGTCGCTTATTTATAATTGATAAAAATTGTAAATTTACATCGTTGTAGTTGCAATGTATTTAGGACTTTTTATTGTTATTTAATAATTTGAAAGTTATCTTTGTGCCCTATATTTATTCAAAAAAATCGATACTATGCAATCCGATCAATTAAATTATATTCCAATTTTAATGCAGTTTGTTCTTGCTGTAGGATTTGTTGTGGGAACCATTATAGTTTCAGGAAAACTAGGTCCAAAAAGATTATCTGAAGTAAAAGGCAAAAATTTTGAATGTGGTATTGAATCTGTTGGAAATGCGAGAATACCATTTTCGGTAAAGTATTTCTTGGTAGCTATATTATTTGTTTTGTTTGATGTGGAAGTGATTTTCTTGTATCCATGGGCAATCAATTTCAAGGAATTGGGAATGGAAGGAATGGTTAAAATGGTAATTTTTATGCTTTTGCTTTTGGTGGGTTTTTTCTACATCATCAAAAAGAAAGCATTAGAGTGGGAATAAAGATTTATTTTAAATGTTGAATGCTAAATTTTAAATGATTTCATTTTAATTTCTAATTCAAAATTTCTAATTCAAAATTATAAAAAATGAGTGATTCAAATATAAATATGGTTGCCCCTCCAGAAGGTGTTGTTGGTGAAGGTTTCTTCGCTACAAAACTGAATGATGTTGTGGGATTGGCTCGTGCAAATTCATTGTGGCCTTTGCCTTTTGCAACATCTTGTTGCGGAATTGAATTTATGGCAACAATGGCTTCGCATTACGATTTGGCGCGATTTGGTTCAGAACGCGTGAGTTTTTCACCTCGTCAAGCGGATATGTTGATGGTAATGGGTACGATTTCAAAGAAAATGGCGCCTATATTACGTCAGGTTTACGAACAAATGTCAGAGCCTCGTTGGGTAATTGCTGTTGGAGCTTGTGCTTCTTCAGGTGGAATTTTTGATACGTATTCGGTTTTACAAGGAATTGATAAAGTAATTCCCGTAGATGTTTACGTTCCTGGATGTCCGCCAAGACCAGAACAAATTGTTGACGGAGTTATGAAATTGCAAGAGTTGGTGCGAACAGAATCAGTAAGAAGAAGAAGTTCTCCAGAATACCAACAACTATTAGCTTCTTATAATATCAAATAAATAATGGCGCTAGAAACTATACAAATTCAAGATAAATTAGTAGAAACTTTTGATTCTTCTGTTTTTGAATTCAAGCAAGAAAGAGATATATTTTCATTTGAAGTTGCTGCGGATAAAATAACTGCGGTGATTCTTTTTTTGAAAAATGATTCAACATTACGGTTTCATTTTCTAACAGATTTGTGTGGGATTCATTATCCAGACAATGATGAAGATCATCAATTTGCGGTGGTGTATCATTTGCACAATTGGTACGAGAACAAAAGAATTAGAATCAAAGCATACATTAACGGTGAAAATCCAGAAATAAAATCGATATCAAATATCTTCTTGAGCTCCAATTGGATGGAAAGAGAAGCTTATGATTTTTATGGAATAAACTTCATTGGTCATCCACAATTGAAACGTATTTTGAATATGGATGAAATGATTTCTTTTCCTATGCGAAAAGAATTTCCAATGGAAGATAGCGGAAGAACAGACAAAGACGATCGTTTTTTTGGAAGAACCACCGACAATTATTAAAATTTAGTTTATGAAATTAATAGACGACAATAAAGAAAAATTGAATGACCTTTGCGTGTTACATCACGTGAAACAATTGTATTTCTTTGGTTCTATTTTTACCAAAAATTTCAAAACCGACAGCGATATTGACATGCTTGTCCAATTTGACACTATGGATTTGGCTATTTATTTTGATAATTATATGGATTTTAAGGAGAAAGCTGAATTGCTTTTTAATAGACCAATTGATTTAGTGGAAAATCAGGCAATTAAAAATCCAATATTCAGAAAAGTTGTTGATCGAGAAAAACAATTAATATATGGATGAGAAAATATTGAAGTCTTTATACGATATAAAATTATCAATTGAAGAAATAGATCTTTTCTTGTCAAACCAAGAGAAATCTTTTTTTAATTATTCTAAAAATCAATTATTAAAAAGAGGTATTGGACCCAATTTAGAAATTATCGGAGAGGTAATGAATAGGATTTTAAAACAGGATCCCAATTTTTCAATTGTTAATTCAAGAAGAATTATTGGTTTACGAAATCAAATTATTCATGCTTATGATACTATTTCTGATGAAAATATTTGGAGTTTTGTTATAAATCACATTCCATTATTAAAAAAAGAAATTGAATTAAATATTAATAATTCATTATAAAATACAATGTCAGAATTATTATTACCACCAGAGCATCGTTATGCTAAAAGAATAAAAGAACAACTAAATGAAGACGGAAGCGAGCTTTCGATCCTGAATTTAGGGCCAACTCACCCAGCTACACACGGTATTTTTCAAAATATCTTGTTGATGGATGGAGAAAGAATTCTGGAAGCGGAACCAACCATTGGTTATATTCACAGAGCTTTCGAGAAAATTGCGGAAAACCGTCCTTTTTACCAGATAACACCACTTACGGATAGAATGAACTATTGTTCGTCACCTATAAATAATATGGGTTGGTGGATGACATTAGAAAAATTGTTGGATATCGAAGTTCCTAAAAGAGCTCAATATTTAAGAGTTATTGTGATGGAATTAGCTAGAATCACAGATCATATCATCTGTAATTCAATCCTTGGTGTTGACACCGGAGCGTATACTGGATTTTTATATGTGTTCCAATTTAGAGAAAAAGTGTACGAGATTTATGAAGAAATTTGTGGAGCTCGTTTAACAACTAATATGGGACGAATTGGAGGTTTCGAAAGAGATTGGTCTCCTAAAGCATTTGAATTGCTGAACAAGTTTTTAGAAGAATTTCCAGCAGCTTGGAAAGAATTTGAAAATTTATTCGAAAGAAATAGAATTTTTATTGATAGAACTGTAAATGTTGGAGCTATAACGGCTGAACAAGCTATGGCTTATGGTTTTACAGGTCCAAATTTACGTGCCGCCGGCGTTGATTATGATGTGCGTGTAGCGCAACCGTATTCTTCTTACGAGGATTTTGATTTTATTATTCCTGTTGGAAAATCTGGAGATACTTACGATCGTTTTTGTGTTCGTAATGCCGAAGTATGGGAGAGTTTGAGTATTATTCGTCAAGCATTAGAAAAAATGCCGGAAGGAAATGAGTTTCATGCTGATGTTCCGGATTATTACCTTCCTCCAAAAGAAGATGTTTACACAAGTATGGAATCGTTGATTTACCATTTCAAAATTGTTATGGGTGAAGTTCCAGTTCCAGTTGCCGAAATATATCATCCTGTAGAAGGTGGGAACGGAGAATTAGGTTTTTATTTAGTTACTGATGGAAGTCGAACGCCTTATCGACTGCATTTCCGTAGGCCTTGTTTTATTTACTACCAAGCGTATCCAGAAATGATAAAAGGAGCTTTGCTCTCGGATGCTATTGTAATTTTGTCAAGTTTAAATGTCATAGCAGGGGAGTTAGACGCGTAAGTGGATTGAAGATTTTAGATTAACGATTTTAGACCCGAGCGTCAGCGAACTGGCGAAGCATTTCAGATTTAAAAGAAAAATGGAAAGAACACATTACAAACAAGAAATAAATATAACTGAAGGATTGATGTCCCGCATCAACGAATTGATTAGTTATTATCCTGAAGACAAAAGAAAATCAGCTTTGTTGCCTGTTCTGCATGAAGTTCAAGATGCTCACGATAATTGGTTGAGCATAGAATTGATGGACAAGGTTGCTAAAATTCTTTATATTAAACCAATAGAAGTGTATGAGGTAGTGTCGTTTTACACGATGTACAACCAGCGACCAATTGGAAAATACATGTTCGAATTTTGTCAAACTTCTCCTTGTTGTTTGAATGGGGTGGAAGATTTAATCGATTATACCTGTGAAAAATTAGGTGTAAAAGTGGGTGAACCTACTCCAGACGGTCTTTTTGAAGTACGAGGTGTTGAATGTTTAGGTGCTTGTGGTTACGCTCCAATGATGCAATTAGGCGATTTTTACAAAGAACACTTGACTAAAGAAAAAGTAGATCAGTTAATTGAAGATTGCAAAAACGATACAATACTATTACACGATAAATAATATGTCACAGAAAATATTATTAGACAAAATAAATATTCCAGGAATTAAAACCTACGAAGTATACCGTCAAAACGGGGGTTATGCTTCAGTAGAAAAAGCCCTGAAAACATTAACACCAGACGAAGTAGTCGAAGAAGTGAAAACTTCAGGATTGCGTGGTCGTGGTGGAGCAGGTTTCCCAGCAGGAATGAAATGGAGTTTTATTGATAAAAAATCAGGAAAACCAAGACATCTAGTTTGTAACGCTGATGAATCTGAGCCAGGAACTTTCAAAGATCGTTATTTGATGGAATTTATTCCTCATTTATTGATTGAAGGAATGATTACCTCCAGTTATGCATTGGGTGCAAACCTATCCTACATCTACATTCGGGGAGAATACATGTGGGTATATAAAATATTAGAAAGAGCCATTAACGAAGCTAAAGCTGCTGGATTTTTGGGTAAAAATATATTAGATTCAGGGTACGATTTAGAACTTTATGTTCATTGTGGTGCTGGAGCTTACATTTGTGGTGAAGAAACTGCATTGATTGAATCATTGGAAGGAAAAAGAGGAAATCCTCGTATCAAACCACCCTTTCCTGCTATTTCAGGACTTTGGGCAAATCCAACGGTTGTCAATAACGTAGAAACAATTGCCGCTGTGCCTTGGATAGTTAATAATTCAGGTGCGGAATATGCTAAAATTGGTATTGGACGTTCTACAGGAACTAAATTAATTTCAGCTTCAGGACATATTAAAAACCCAGGTGTTTACGAAATTGAATTGGGTTTAAGTGTTTACGAATTTATGAATTCTGATGAATATTTAGGAGGAATGAGTTCTGATAGACCACTTAAAGCTTTTGTACCGGGTGGAAGTTCTGTTCCCGTTTTACCTGCGAATTTAATTTATAAAACGGCAAACGGTGAAGATCGTTTGATGTCATACGAATCATTAAGTGACGGTGGATTTGCAACTGGTTCTATGTTGGGATCAGGCGGATTTATTGTTTACAATGATACCTCTTGTATTGTTCGTAATACTTGGAATTTCTCTCGTTTTTATCACCATGAAAGCTGTGGGCAATGTTCCCCTTGTCGTGAAGGTACAGGATGGATGGAAAAAGTATTGCATCGAATAGAAAACGGTCACGGTCGTGAAGAAGATGTCGATTTGCTATTGAGCATTCAAAGTAAAATTGAAGGAAATACCATTTGTCCATTAGGTGACGCGGCAGCTTGGCCAGTGGCAGCAGCAATTCGTCATTTTAGAGAAGAATTTGAATATCATATTCGTTTCCCGGAAAAAATAAAGAATAGAGATCATTTTGTTGCGGAACCTTTCTCCAAAGTCATAATGTCCAATGTCTTAAAGTCGTAACGGAAATGGGAAGGTTTAATTCATTTGAAGAAATTAATTCTTGGAAAAAATCAAGGATTTTCAACAAACGGATTTATGAAATAACCAATGGTGAAGAATTTAAAAAAGATTTTGATTTAGTTAGACAAATTAGAAGGGCATCAATTTCAATTTCATCAAATATTGCAGAAGGATTTGAAAGAAACACAGATAAAGAATTTATATATTTTTTGTACGTTGCTAAAGCATCTTCTGCAGAAGTAAGATCGCAATTGTATTTAGCATTGGATTTAAATTATATTACAAAAATAGAATTTGATGATTTATTTGAGAATGTTTCAGATATTTCAAAATTAATAAGTGGATTTATAAAATATTTAAATGACAGTCAAAAGAAGTGAAGTCGAAATGTATTCGACATTAAGACATTTGACATTAAGACGTTAAGACTTTAAACATGAAAGTAACCATAGACGGTCAAAGCATAGAAGTAGAACCAGGAACAACAATCCTGCAGGCAGCACGTATGATAGGTGGAGAAGTAGTTCCGCCAGCGATGTGCTATTATTCTAAACTAAAAGGTAGCGGTGGGAAATGCCGTTGTTGTTTAGTAGAAGTTGCCAAAGGAAGTGAAGCTGACCCAAGACCAATGCCTAAATTAATGGCATCTTGTGTAACTGGTTGTATGGACGGAATGGAAGTGAATAGTAAGTCATCTCCACGTGTACAAGAAGCCAGAAAATCAGTAACAGAGTTTTTATTGATCAATCACCCACTAGATTGTCCGGTTTGTGATCAGGCAGGAGAATGCGATTTGCAAAATTTAAGCTTTGAGCACGGGAAATCAGAAACTCGTTTTATAGAAGAAAAAAGAACATTTGAGCCAGAAAATATTGGTCCAAATATTCAATTGCACATGAACCGTTGTATTCTTTGTTACCGTTGTGTGATGGTTGCAGATCAATTAACTGACGATCGTGTTCACGGAGTAATGGACAGAGGGGATCATTCTAATATATCTACTTGTATCTCAAAAGCAGTTGATAATGAGTTTTCTGGAAATATGATTGATGTGTGTCCGGTAGGAGCTTTAACTGATAAGACATTTAGATTTAAATCTAGAGTATGGTTCAGCAAGCCTTACAATGCACACAGAAATTGCACAACTTGTTCTGGAAAAACTACCGTTTGGATGTTTGGCGACGAAATCCAACGCGTTACCGGAAGAAAAGACGAATACCATGAAGTTGACGAATTTATTTGTAACGGATGTCGTTTTGACCACAAAGAAATTGCAGATTGGACTATTGAAGGACCAAGAGCTTTTGAAAAAGATTCGGTTATCAATCAAAATAAATACAACAGAAAATTGCAGAAAGTTGAAATCGCTACCGAAGATCATATTCTTTTAGGTAGAGAATCCGATCGTAAGAAAATAAGCATGGTCGAAATTCCATTGACTGAAGAAGATATTACGAATCAAAAAACTTTGGGCAATAATGGATAGTACTATTATCATAGAAAAAAGTGTCATTATTGTTGCAGTTTTTGCGCTAACAATGTTGATGGCCATGTATTCTACATGGGCAGAGCGAAAAGTTGCCGCTTGGCTTCAAGATCGTGTTGGACCAAATAGAGCCGGTCCTTTCGGATTGTTTCAACCGCTTGCCGATGGTTTAAAATTATTCTCGAAAGAAGAATTTGAGCCTAACACGCCAAATCGATTTTTGTTTTTTGTAGGTCCGGCAATTGCCATGAGTACCGCTTTAATGACAAGTGCTGTGATTCCTTGGGGAGACAAATTGCATTTGTTTGGGAGAGATATTTTATTACAGGCGACTGATTTAAACATCGGTTTATTATACTTTTTCGGAGTTGTTTCAGTGGGTGTTTACGGAATTATGATTGGTGGTTGGGCCTCGAACAATAAATTTTCGTTGATTGGTGCCGTTCGTGCAGCATCTCAAATGGTATCGTATGAAATTGCAATGGGATTGTCCATAATTGCATTATTGATGATGACCGGAACATTGAGTTTAAGAGAGATCTCTGAACAGCAAGCAGGAATGAATTGGAATGTGTTTTACCAACCTTTATCTTTTATAATTTTTTTGATTTGTGCTTTTGCAGAATCAAACAGAACTCCTTTTGACTTGGCGGAATGTGAAACAGAACTTATTGGAGGATATCACACCGAATATTCATCAATGAAAATGGGATTCTATTTATTTGCTGAATATGCAAATATGTTTATTTCCTCTACGATTTTAGCGATTTTATTCTTTGGAGGTTATAATTATCCTGGAATGAGTTGGGTTGTTGAGAATTGGGGAGTTAATATTGGTAATCTTTTGGGATTTGGTGCTTTATTTATCAAATTGTGTGGATTTATCTTTTTCTACATGTGGGTTCGTTGGACTATTCCAAGATTCAGATACGATCAATTGATGCATTTGGGTTGGAGGATCTTGATTCCATTGGCGATCATTAATATCATCATCACAGGAATTGTAATTTTGAGAGCAGAAATTGCTACATATTTAGGATTTTAATTTATACCGAAAAAGCCCTTGCCCTGATAGCAGTGAAAATCCTTTATTGTTTTTTTTTAAAACAATAAAGATTGAAACGAATAGCAGGATGAAGCTTCAAATAAAAATATAAAATGTCAATAGAAAGTATATCCTTATCAGGAAGAAAAAAGGTAGTCTCTAACAAAGAGATGACTTTTTGGGAAAAAATGTATCTTGTTGCGATCGTCAAAGGATTGATAATTACGATTCAGCATTTGTTTACTAGAAAAGTAACGATTCAATATCCGGAGCAAGTGCGAGAGATGAGTCCGGTGTATCGCGGTCAGCATATGTTGAAACGTGATGAGCAAGGTCGAGAAAATTGCACGGCTTGTGGTTTGTGTGCGTTGTCATGTCCTGCAGAAGCGATTACGATGAAGGCTGAAGAACGCAAAGCAGACGAAAAACATTTGTACAGAGAGGAAAAATATGCGTCGATATATGAAATCAATATGTTGCGTTGTATTTTTTGTGGCTTGTGTGAAGAGGCTTGTCCGAAGGACGCTATTTACCTGACCACGTCTAAAGTTTTGGTTCCTTCCAGCTATGAAAGAGAAGATTTTATCTTTGGTAAAGATAAATTAGTCATGCCTTTAGATATAGCAATGCAAAATGCTCAACTTAAAAACGCTAACTAATGTCTACAGTACTTATAATTTTTTGTGTATTGGCTGCTGTCACTTTAGCAACCGCTTTTTTAACTATTTTTAGTAGAAATCCTATTCACAGTGCTATTTATTTAGTGATTTGTTTTTTTTCGATTGCAGGTCATTACTTGTTGTTGAATTCACAATTCTTAGCAATTGTTCATATAATCGTATATTCTGGAGCGATTATGATTTTGTTCTTGTTCACCATCATGTTGATGAATTTAAATGAACAAAAAGAAGTACACCGCCCAAGAATCACCCGATTAGGTGCTATTGTTTCCTTTTGTTTGATCTGTATTGTTCTTATTTTGATTTTTATAAATTCAAAACCAATTGTGGGAGAATATGTTACAACTGGTGAAGATTATCAATCGATCAAAGTATTGGGTAAAATACTACTGAATGAATACATGGTTCCATTTGAGTTTGCCTCTATACTACTTTTAGTGGCTATGATTGGAACGGTATTATTGTCTAAAAAAGAAAAATTGCAAAAATAAGATGAACAATATTTTAAACCAGATTGGTATAGAAAATTACATATTCCTGAGCGTAATACTTTTTTGTATTGGCGTTTTTGGGGTGCTATACAGACGAAATGCTATTATCGTATTTATGTCAATTGAAATTATGTTGAATGCAGTAAACTTATTGTTTGTAGCATTTTCTACTTATCATCAAGATGCCCAAGGACAAGTTTTTGTGTTTTTCTCTATGGCTGTTGCTGCAGCAGAAGTTGCGGTAGGATTGGCAATATTAGTTTCTATTTTTAGAAATTTAGGATCGATTACAATCGATAATTTAAAAAACTTAAAAGGATAAATGGAAATGAATACCAATATAGCTTTAGTTTTAGTTCTCTCTCCTTTTTTAGGATTTTTAATCAATGTTTTCTTTGGTAAAAGCCTTGGAAAATCACTTTCCGGAATAATCGGAACACTTTCAGTAGTGGTTTCTTTTATTGCAACTGCTTATTTTTTTAGCGGAATTGCAGCGCAGCCGGAAGGAATTCGAATTTCACTTTTTGACTGGATTCAAATCAGTACTTTCAATGTTGATTTTGGATTTCAATTGGACCAATTGTCTATTTTATGGTTGCTTTTTGTAACCGGAATTGGGTCTTTGATTCATTTGTATTCCATAAGTTACATGCACGATGATGAAAATATGCATAAGTTTTTCGCGTATTTGAACCTGTTTATATTCTTCATGATTACATTAGTAATTGGAAGTAACTTATTAGTTTTGTTCATCGGTTGGGAAGGCGTAGGTCTTTGCTCTTATTTGTTAATCGGATTTTGGCATAAAAACCAAGAGTATAATGACGCTGCTAAGAAAGCGTTCATCATGAACCGTATAGGTGATTTAGGCTTGTTAGTTGGAATTTTCATTCTTGGGAATTTATTCTCAACTTTAGATTATGCTACTTTAAAAACGGCTATTGCCGGTGCAACAAATCTTGATATGTATTGGCTTTCTGTTGCTGCTTTCGCTTTATTCATTGGAGCTTGCGGTAAATCAGCACAAATTCCACTGTATACATGGTTACCAGATGCGATGGCAGGTCCAACACCGGTTTCAGCATTGATACACGCGGCTACGATGGTAACTGCAGGAATTTTTATGATTACCAGATTGAATTTCTTATTTGATTTGACTCCAGATGTGCAATCGATAATTGCTGTAGTTGGAGCGGTTACTGCTTTAGTAGCTGCAACTATCGGATTGGTTCAAAATGATATCAAGAAAGTTTTAGCTTATTCTACCGTTTCTCAATTGGGATTAATGTTCTTAGCTTTAGGTTTAGGCGCTTACGAAGTGGCTGTTTTCCACGTAATCACGCACGCTTTCTTCAAAGCTTGTTTGTTTTTGGGTTCTGGTTCTGTAATTCATGCGTTGCACGGAGAACAAGACATGCGCAATATGGGCGGCTTGAAAAAAGCAATGCCAAGTACTTTTGTAACGATGTTGATTGCTTCATTAGCAATTTCTGGAGTTCCATTATTCTCAGGTTTTTTCTCAAAAGACGAAATCTTATTAGTGGCTTTCCATCATAATATTCCGTTATGGGTTGTGGCTTCGGTTGCCTCTATAATGACTGCTTTTTATATGTTCCGTTTAATGTTCTTAACATTCTTCCAAGAATTTAGAGGAACCGCAGAACAAAAACATCATTTGCACGAAAGTCCTTCTTTGATTACCATTCCTTTGATTGTTTTAGCAATTTTGGCTACCATCGGGGGTGTGATTAGTTTGCCAGGAAGCAGTTGGTTGAATCATTATTTGATTCCAATTTTACCAAAATTAGCAACCGCTGAACACCATTTAGGAACTACTGAATATATCTTAATGGCTATTGCTGTTATGGGTGGATTAGTAGGAATAGGTATTGCTTACGCCAAATACATCAAACAAAATACAGTTCCTTCTGAAGATGCTGCAATAACAGGGTTTTCTAAAGTGCTTTACAATAAATATTATGTTGATGAATTTTATGATGCTATTTTTGTTAAACCTATAAATTTCTTGTCTCGTTTTTTCAGAGACACGATAGAAACGGGTTTATCAGCTTTAGTTTTTGGATTCGGAAAAGTTACCAACGAAATAAGTTACCAAGGAAAGAAAATACAAAATGGAAGCATTGGTCTTTATCTTTTTGTTTTCGTATTAGGGCTTTGTGCCATTGTTTCTTATTTATTTTTAGCTCAACAATAATCATATATCATGAATGTATCTCTAATATTAATTATACTTTTGGTTGGTGCGTTTGCAACTTTTATTGCAGGCGATAAACTGGCTTCAAAAGTGGCTTTGTTCTTTGGGTTAGCTGCTGCAGGCGCTTCTATTGTATTATTAAATCATTATAATTTAGGTGAAAACATCAGTTTTATAAGCCAGTGGATCATACAACCTAATATTTCTTTTGCTCTAAAAGCAGATGGATTATCAATGGCAATGGTGTTATTGACCACAGTTTTGACTCCAATAATTATTTTTTCTTCTTTTGGAAATGACTATAAAAATTCAAAATCCTTTTATGCGTTAATCTTGTTTATGTCGTTTGCAATGGCAGGAACATTCTTGGCATCAGATGGTCTTTTGTATTATATATTCTGGGAATTAGCATTGATTCCGATTTATTTTATCGCTTTAATTTGGGGTAACGGTGATACAGATCAACGTAAAAAAGCAGTAGTTAAATTCTTTATCTACACACTTGCAGGTTCTTTATTTATGTTAGTTGCTTTTGTTTATTTGTATCAAAAAGCGGGAAGTTTTTTATTAGAAGATTTATACAAATTAAACTTAACAGCAACCGAACAATTGTGGATATTCCTAGCTTTCTTCTTAGCGTATGCGATTAAGATTCCATTAATTCCTTTCCATACTTGGCAAGCAAATGTGTATCAAAAAGCACCAACTGTTGGGACAATGCTTTTATCTGGTATCATGCTAAAAATGGGATTGTATAGCGTTATTCGTTGGCAATTGCCATTGGCGCCATTGGCAGCCAAAGAATACATGTATATTTTCATAGGACTCGGAATTGCTGGTGTCATTTACGGTTCTATCGTAGCATTGAAACAAAAAGATTTAAAGAAATTATTAGCGTATTCTTCCTTGGCACACGTTGGATTAATAGCAGCTGGAACGTATACTTTGACGTCAGACGGGTTGCGAGGTGCGGTTTTACAAATGATTGCTCACGGTTTTGTAGTTGTTGGTTTATTTTATGCCGCTGAAATTATCTTCAGAAGATACGAAACCAGAGCCATTGCTGAAATGGGCGGTATTCGGACGCAATCACCAAAATTCACTTCAATGTTTTTGATTTTGGTTTTGGCATCAGTTGCCTTGCCAACTACTTTTAACTTTGTTGGAGAATTCACCGTTTTATACAGTCTTTCACAAATTAATATATGGTTTGCCATTTTAGGAGGAACAACCATTATTTTAGGAGCGTATTATATGTTGAAAATGTTTCAACATGCCATGTTGGGAGAAACCAATACAAAGTCTTTTGCTGATGTAACTGTCAATGAAGGAATAACATTGGTACTTATAATTGGTGTTTTGTTCTTTTTTGGGATGTATCCAAAGCCAATTACCGATTTGATTACGCCAAGTCTGGAAGAAATTTTAACTCAAATAAACCGAATTAACTAAGTCAAATAAAAAAATGAATACATTAATAGCTATAATAGGATTAGGTGTTTTATGCCTTTTATTTGAAATTTTTAATTTAAGGAAAGCCATTGTTCCAATAACAATACTTGGGTTATTGGCAGTGCTGGGTTTAACCATATCTGAATTTAATTCTACGGAGAGTTATTACAACAACATGATTGTTGTAAGTAAATTTTCAGCTTCATTCTCTTGTTTGTTTATCGTACTTACCATTTTCTTGGTGGCTTTAGGACATAATTTTTACGAAAATCATCAATCTAAAATCTCAGATTTTATTGCCATAAAAGTATTTTTATTGGCAGGTGCTGTTGCGATGGTTTCTTTTGGAAACTTAGCAATGTTCTTTCTTGGGATCGAAGTATTATCCATTGCGCTTTATATTCTTGCGGCAAGTGACCGTATGAACTTAAAAAGTAACGAAGCAGGAATGAAGTATTTCTTGATGGGATCTTTTGCATCTGGAATCATTCTTTTTGGTATCTGTTTAATTTACGGAGCCATGGGTAGTTTTGATGTTATTGAAATTAGTGCATTATCACAATCAGCAGAGTTGCCGGTTTGGTTTCCAATAGGAATTATTCTGGTTACAATAGGAATGTTGTTTAAAGTAGCGGCTGTTCCATTTCACTTTTGGGCACCAGATGTTTATGAAGGTTCTCCAGCTTTAACAACGGCATTAATGAGTACTTTGGCTAAAGTAGTGGCAATTGCGACACTTTATAAATTATTATCAGTAATGAATGCCGATGTTTCTGAGTCGTTCAAATTGGTAGTTGTGATTATTTCTATGGCTTCGATGACCGTTGGTAATATTATGGCCTTGAGACAAACGAATGTGAAACGTATGTTGGCATTTTCAGGTATTTCTCACGCTGGTTTTATGTTGATGACTTTGTTGAGTTTGTCTACATCAGCAGGAAGTTTATTATATTATACTGCTGCTTATTCTTTATCGGGAATCGCTGCTTTTAGTGTGATTTTATACGTTTGTAAAAATAGAGATAATGAAGATGTGGTGAATTTCCACGGTTTAGGAAAAACGAATCCATTGTTAGCAGCCATCCTTACGGCAGCTTTGCTTTCTATGGCTGGTATTCCAATTTTTGCGGGATTCTTTGCTAAGTTGGTTTTGTTCAGTCAAACGATTCAAGCAGGTTATTTGGCTTTAGTAATCGTAGCGGTTGTGAACTCTATTATAAGTGTTGGTTATTACTTCAAGTTGATTTTAGCGATGTACACCAAAGAGCCAAACGAAGAACGAAAAGGAACTCCTGTTATCATTTATGCTGTTGCTATTATAGCAATTGTGTTGAATATTGCGTTAGGGTTGTTCCCATCTTTAGTTTTAGATTTACTGGCTTAAGCAAAATTTTAAAAATATACAGAAAACCATCAAGAGCAATTTTGATGGTCTTTTAGTTTTAAAGGTTTTTTCTTCATTCGAATAAATATTTTCTATGCTTGTATCTATATTTAAATTCTGTATCTCAAAAAGCTAAAAACTGAATTGATTAATTTTGTCTCATAGAATTAGTTTTAATTTAATTATCGAAGTAAGATGTCAAATACATTAAAAATACAAATCTGGTCAGATATTATGTGTCCGTTTTGTTATATCGGAAAAAGAAGAATTGAAGCTGCCTTGCAGCTTTTCGAACATAAAGATGCTGTTGAAATCGAATGGAAAAGTTTTCAGCTTGACGCTGGCTTTGTAGCTTCGCCTGAAGATAATTTAGTAAACCATTTGGCAGAAAAATATAGAAAAGATACCGATTGGGCTCAAGGAATGCTGGATGATATGACGCAGAATGCTAAAAATTCAGGTTTGGATTTCCATTTTGAAAAAGCGATTATGGCGAATTCATTGCATGCGCATCGCTTGTTGCATTTGGCTAAAAAGTATTATTTGGCAAATGACTTAGAAGAATTATTGTTCAAAGCCTATTTGACGGATGGTAAAAATATAAATAATTTAGATACTTTGAAAGCATTGGGACTGGAAGTAGGACTGAGTGCTAAATCCATCGATGAAGTATTGCAGTCTAATGTTTACGCAAATGAAGTACAGCATGATATTGATGAGGCGCAATCTATCGGTGTTCAAGGTGTTCCTTTCTTTGTTTTCGATAATAAATATGCAGTATCGGGTGCGCAACATGTAGAAACTTTTGTGAAATCGCTTGAAAAAGTATGGGAAGAAGGCAAATTCGATTCGAAAGTTACAGTATTGAATATAACCGATGGAGACAGCTGTGGAATCAATGGTTGTGAATAATTTTTTTTATTTATGTCTTGTCCTGAATAACCGATACAGATTATTAGATAAAAATATTTAATTAAACACTTGCAAAAACGTTTTTGCAAGTGTTTTTTGTTTTATATGTCCTCATTTTAATTT
>NZ_JBLVPT020000013.1:0-89369 GCF_048286795.2 Flavobacterium frigidum | reverse complement strand
AAACAAAAAGTGAATTATATACACAACAATCCTGTAAAAGAGAAAGTAGTTAGCTCACCAGAGGATTATTATTTTAGTTCTGCTAGAAATTATGCGGGCTTAGACAATGATTTAGATGTTGTAATGTTGGACTTATTTTAGATTGTTGATGCACTGTGTGGGCACGGATTGCAAATCCGCGCTATCGTGCTTGTGGGCACGGAATGCAATTCCGCGCGATCAATATCGAGAATGCTCGTCATATCCGAGCCATCGGGATGCTCGTCATATCCGAGCCATCGGGGTTTTTTATTTCTATCAAATATTATAAATAGGCTCTACCGTTTTTAATCGCTCTTTTAATTTTTCGTAATAAGGAAGCCATCCGTTATTAACTAATAAAGGAATCGTTGAAAATTTTGCATCAAGCATTTCTTGTTTTACAAAGAATCTCTTATCATTACATAATTTTGATATAATTAACCCTCTAAATCTATGTTCTGCCATACCAGTTAATATTTCATTCCAATATTTTCCTTCGCTTTCCAATCTATCCATTTCTGAAAGAACATTAGGCAAATAACTATATTTTTCTATAAATTGTGCTCCTTCATTTTCCATATAATTCACTATTCTTTGGCAATATTCTATACAATCTGCTTCGGTTTCAATTGGATTCAATTTATCATATTTCACAATTGTTCTTACACCTATATCTTGTATTGTTGTAAAATTTTTATAAATTTCTAACATACGTTTTAGGGTACGATTTGGTAGACCTATTTCTAATATAATATCTTCAATATTCCAAAATGTTAAATTAAAATCTGCATATCCAATACTACTTGATTTTGATTGCACTTCTAATTTAATATCGTATAAACTTTCTTTCTTGGTATAATATGTATTTTCATATTCGTGAGAAAACTTATAATTTTTTTCTTTAAAATAATCAGTTAGTTGATTTTTAAGTATTTTTTCTAATTGTTTACCTGTCATTTTATATTATTTTATTGAAGTTATTTTTGAACCTACTACATTTGCTACATTGTCAGTACCTGCATCATTAAATTTGAATATTTTATCTTTGGATATTGGAATAATTTCAGATGCATTCAAACTCCCGATCGCTCGGATATGTAAAAAAATCTCTCATGTACGATAGCGCGGATTTGCAATCCGTGCCTTCAATAATGAACCACAACGATGCGCCACAGCCATAATCCTTGCCCGCAAAGCAAATCTACACGAAAAGAAATAAATTAAAGCGATGTGATTGTTTTATTTGTAGCTTTTATTGTATTTTTAGATAAAAAAGGATGTCAACAAAATATAAAGCAACAACAACAGATGAAGCATATTTTATTACTATAACAACTGTAGGTTGGGTTGATATATTTACGCGACTCAACCAAAAGTACAATATTATCAATGCTTTGCAATATTGCCAAGAGAAAAAAGGACTTGAAATATATGTGTATTGCGTTATGCACAGTCATATACATGTAATGTGCAAAGCCACAAATGGTTTTATTTTATCTGATGTCATACGTGATTTTAAAAAATATACCTCTAAGAAAATTATTCAAACTATAATGGAAGAGCCAGAGAGTCGCAGGGAATGGCTTTTGGCTTATTTTGAAAAAGCCTGTGCGCATCTTAAAAGAGGTCAAAGTTATAAAGTATGCTTCGCCAATTCGCACTTTCACGCTCGGGTGGCAAGACGGCTATCATGCTGAAATAATAGAAACCAATTGGTTCATAAAACAAAAAGTGAATTATATCCATAACAATCCTGTAAAAGAGAAAGTAGTTAGCTCACCAGAGGATTATTATTTTAGTTCTGCTAGAAATTATGCGGGCTTAGACAATGATTTAGAGGTCGTAATGTTGGATTTATTTTAGATTGTTGATGCACCATGTGGGCACGGATTACAAATCCGCGCGATCGGGATGCGCGATCAATATCGAGAATGCTCGTCATATCCGAGCCATCGGGGCTTCTTTTTATTCAACCGTAACATCATAATCAAGTTCCAAAAACTCAAAACCTTCTAAATTTGCTTTATCAATAGCTTCTTTTAATTGTTCAGAAATTATAATCCCAGAATTAATTATACCATACATTGGAATAAAATCTAGTTCTTTATTTAGTACAATTTTTTTCGGAATTACATCTTTTTCATAATCAGAATCTCTTTGAATTTGTTTTCGCTTTGCGATAAATTCATCATAAGTAGTAAAACTCATCAAACTATTTTCATCGGCATCTAAAAATTCTGATTCTTGATAATTCAAATACGATGTGTTATCAATTCCGTCTTCGATAGTTGCATATTGAAATATCCAATAATCATGTTTTACTCCTTTATACAACAACTTGCTAAGATAAAACCAAAACCCTTTGGCAATGTTAAATTGCTCTAATAGCTTTTTAAAACGGTCTGAAATGTACCATCCCGTAATAATACTTCCTACACCTATAAACCCATGTATATCCTGTAAACGCCATTCCCAAAACTGTGGCTTGTCAAAACTCATTAAAAAAAAACAATCAAAAATAGGAGCGTCTTTTATAATTTCTCCATTACCCATTCTATCAAAATATGGTTTCCCATTTGGTACTTTCTCACCGTTGGCTTCGCCAATTTGTCTTCTTTTTTTTTCGTCATTTTTATCAAAAAAATGTTTATATTCTAACTCGTAATATTTCATATTAAAAATTTGTTATATCATTAACATTTTTTGTACCCAAAAGTACTTCGTTTTTTAAGGTTGTCTTGGTATCTTTTATCAACTTTTTTATTTGATTGAAGGCTGCTAATTTGTCATTTCCTGCTTTTTGAATGATAGAATTTATCTTTATATTTATTTCTCTATCATATTCAGGATGTTTACCGTGACCATCAACTTCTAGTTTAACACTTTTCTTTTGAATCATCATTCCGTTATCAATTTTATTAAATTCGAAATCAAAATTAAATTTTGGGTCTTTTGATAATTCAAAAAGCAGATTTTTTAATTTATCGTTTTTTTCCAATACTTTGACAGGTATTATATGGTGTGCTTCAAAATTTAATGTACCGCCCTCATATTTAAAAGTTTTTTCGAGCCAGTCCTTAAAATCTGCATCGTCAATTGTTTTGGCAAGTCCTTTTGTTTTATTAAAATATTCAAGAGCCAGTTGTTTACTTTCTGTCAAATTTATAATATTAGCTCTAATTTTTTTACGAGCACTTTCGGAAGTTAATGAATTTATGAAGTCATCAATGTTGCTAAAAACTTTCTTTCCAACTTTCTCTAACCCTTCCTCCGTTCCAATAACCGCAGGAACATTTTCGCCATCAATATCTAATTCCAGTAACTTATTGCCGTTTTCATCAACTGGAATATTTGGGTCGTTTAACTGACGGGCAATATCGTCTTCCAGTTTTTTGATTTCATTTGCTGTAAGTGTTTTTAATCTGTCTCTTAACTTTATTTCAAGGTAAGGAACCCCGATCGCGCGGATATGTAAAAAAATCTTTCATGTACGATAGCGCGGATTTGCAATCCGTGCCCTCAATAATGAGCCACAACAATGAGCCACAACCATAATCCGTGCCCACAAAGCAAATCTACACGAAAAGAAATAAATTAAAGCGATGTGATTGTTTTATTTGTAGCTTTTATTGTATTTTTAGATAAAAAAGGATGTCAACAAAATATAAAGCAACAACAACAGATCAGGCATATTTTATAACTATTACAACAGTAGGTTGGGTTGATATATTTACGCGACTCAACCAAAAGTACAATATTGTTAATGCTTTGCAATATTGTCAGGAGAAAAAAGGACTTGAGATTTATGCGTATTGCATTATGCACAGTCATATCCATTTAATGTGTAAAGCCACAAGTGGTTTTATTTTATCTGATGTCATGCGTGATTTTAAAAAATTCACTTCCAAGAAAATTATTCAAACGATTAAAGAGGAACCAGAGAGTCGCAGGGAGTGGCTTTTGGCTTATTTTGAACAAGCTTGTGCGCATCTAAAGAGAGGTCAAAGCTATAAAGTATGCTTCGCCAATTCGCACTTTCAGGCTCGGGTGGCAAGACGGCTATCACGCTGAAATAATAGAAACCAATTGGTTCATAAAACAAAAAGTGAATTATATCCACAACAATCCTGTAAAAGAGAAAGTAGTTAGCTCACCAGAGGATTATTATTTTAGTTCTGCTAGAAATTATGCGGGCTTAGAAAATGAATTAGATGTTGTAATCTTGGATTTATTTTAGATTGTTGATGAACTTTGTGGGCACGGATTGCAAATCCGCGCTATCGTGCGAGTGACATATCCGCGCTATCGGGATGTTCGTCATATCCGCGCCATCGGGCTATCAATATCGAGATTGCTCGTCATATCCGAGCCATCTGGGGCCATATCCGCGCGATCTTGTTATCAATATCGAGAATGTTCGTCATATCCGAGTCATCGGGGTTTATTTTAGATTGTTGATGCACTGTGAGGGCATGGATTGCAAATCCTCGCTATCGTGCTCGTTGCAAACGATCGCCAGCTGCAAATTTCAAAACAAAAAAACAACAATTTTACTTGTTGCTTTTTTATTTTTACTTGTATTATTTGACTTTGATTGTGGGCACGGAATGCAATTCCGCCTATCGTACGTAGAGACATATCCGCGAGATCGGGGTTCATTACGATTTAAAACGGCGCGAAGTCGGAGACATTCGCGCAGCAGACCGCCGTCTTTAAGTACGTTTTTTTTGAATACTTCGAGCAGCTTGGGTGCGAAGTCGGAGACATTGGTATAGCAGGATCAGAGACATTCGCGCAGCAGCCCGCGGTCTTTAAGTACGTTTTTTTTAAGGACACTTCGATCAGCGGGCATTTCTATCAAATATTATAAATAGGCATTACCGTTTTTAATCGCTCTTTTAATTTTTCATAGTAAGGAATCCACTCGTCAGGGTCATCGTAAAATATCTTATCAACATAATTTAATTTTTTCTGAAAGTTTATATCATTACATAATTTGGCAATTATCAATCCCTTAAACAAATTTTCAGGACCTCCCGCAAGAATTTCTTTCCAATATTTTCCTTCGCTTTCCAATCTATCCATTTCTGAAAGAACATTAGGCAAATAACTATATTTTTCTATAAATTGTTTTCCTTCATTTTCCATATAATTCACTATTCTTTGGCAATATTCTATACAATCTGCTTCGGTTTCAATTGGATGAATACCTTTTGTAGGGAACTTTATATCAAATTCATTATCTCTAATTGTACAGGTTAAATCATTTTTAGAATAAGTCGAAAAATCAATATTTGGTAGCCCTATTTCATAAATTATTTTTTCTGTTTTTTTGAATGATATTTCATTCACAAATGAATGCCAACCTGACGATGTAGCATATAATGTGTTTTGTAATGTGATTTCATCATTAAACTTTCTGTAATTTGTATTTTGATATTCATGGAAGTATATAAATCCTTTAGGTAGGAAATGTTTGTCTAATAACTCCTTAAATAATTTTTCTTGTTGTTTTAAATTCATATCTTTTTATTTAACTTTTGTAATTTTTGAGCCGACAACATTTGAAATATCATCGGTACCAGCATCATTAAATTTGAAAATTTTGTTGTTTGAAACAGGTATTGCAACGTCTTTTCCGATTTTAGTAGTAGAATACTTTGTTGTCATACTTGCTTGTCCGTTAATTATCGCTCCAAAACCTTCTTTTTGGCGTTCCGTAAATGCAGTTCCTTGGCTTAGTTTGTTTTCTATTATGATTGCATCTTGTATAGTGTTTTTTGGACCTCCTTCCTTTATCCCGATCGCTCGGATATGTAAAAAAATCTCTCATGTACGATAGCGCGGATTTGCAATCCGTGCCCTCAATAATGACCCCGATCGCTCGGATATGTAAAAAAATCTCTCATGTACGATAGCGCGGATTTGCAATCCGTGCCCTCAATAATGAGCCACAACGATGAGACACAACCATAATCCGTGCCCACAAAGCAAATCTAAACCAAAAGAAATAAATTAAAGCGATGTGATTGTTTTATTTGTAGCTTTTATTGTATTTTTAGATAAAAAAAGATGTCAACAAAATATAAAGCAACAACAACAGATCAGGCATATTTTATAACTATTACAACAGTAGGTTGGGTTGATATATTTACGCGACTCAACCAAAAGTACAATATTGTTAATGCTTTGCAATATTGTCAGGAGAAAAAAGGACTTGAGATTTATGCGTATTGCATTATGCACAGTCATATCCATTTAATGTGTAAAGCCACAAGTGGTTTTATTTTATCTGATGTCATGCGTGATTTTAAAAAATTCACTTCCAAGAAAATTATTCAAACTATTATAGAAGAACCAGAGAGTCGCAGGGAGTGGCTTTTGGCTTATTTTGAAAAAGCGTGCGCGCATCTAAAGAGAGACCAAAGCTATAAAGTATGCTTCGCCAATTCGCACTTTCAGGCTCGGGTGGCAAGACGGCAATCACGCTGAAATAATTGAAACCAATTGGTTCATAAACAAAAAGTGAATTATATACACAACAATCCTGTAAAAGAGAAAGTAGTTAGCTCACCAGAGGATTATTATTTTAGTTCTGCTAGAAATTATGCGGGCTTAGACAATGATTTGGATGTTGTAATGTTAAATTTGTTTTAAATTGTCGATGGATTGTGTGGGCACGGATTGTAAATCCGCGTTATATGGTTTGTTTTAAATTATTGATGTACTGTGTAGGGACGGATTGCAAATCCGCGCTATAGGGTATCGGGTGTTTTCAGAATCATTGATTTCCTCACTAAAAAAAATGAAGAGTAAATAAGTCCTTCCATTTATTTTTTATAAAGTAACAACTTTTTATTAAACTGCCTTTTAATGCTATTATGTATACCGCTATCACTAAAGAAATAGTTGTAATTAGGAATTTAAAAGGTAAATTCTTTTATTTGATACCTATTTTACAATCAAAATCAAGATATACTTCATGAAATCCTACACCATTCAAGAAATAAATGATATTCTTAAGGGAGAAATAATTGGGAATACTTCTCAAAGTATTACTGCACCAGAACAGCTTGAAGCTGCCAGCGAATCTGAAATTTCATTTATTGGAAATAAAAAATATGAAAAATTTTGGGCCGACTCCAAAGCTTGTGTAGCCGTTGTCAACGAGGATATTGGAATAAAACCAGGAGAGGATCGTGCATTTATTAAAGTTAAAAATGCAGATTTGGCTATGTCACAAGTTTTAGAACTTTTTGCTCCACCTACTCCATTTTTTGCGGTAGACATTCACCCAACCGCAGTGATTGACCCAACCGCAACTATTTGTAGTGGTGCTAGAATTGGTGCGGGATGCTACATTGGTCCTAAAACTATAATTGGAGATAATACTACCCTTTATCCGAATGTGACTATTTTGGATGAGTGTACAGTAGGAAAAAACACGGTAATATGGTCCGGTACTGTTGTTAGAGAACGCTGTCATGTTGGTAACGATTGCATCATACATCCCAATGCAACAATTGGGGCTGATGGTTTTGGGTTTCGTCCTGATCCACAAAGAGGTTTGGTAAAAATTCCACAAATTGGCAATGTGATCATTGGAGATAGTGTTGAAATTGGTGCGAACTCTTGTATAGACCGAGGAAAATTTAGTTCAACTGTTTTAGGAGATGGCTGCAAAATTGATAATTTAGTTCAAATAGGACATAACAGCAAATTAGGCAAATTTTGCATTATGGCTGGAAACAGTGGTCTTGCAGGGTCTGTAACACTTGGAAACGGGGTTATTATTGGCGGAAGCGCTTCTATAAAAGACCACACCACCATAGGTGACGGCGCTATTGTAGGCGCTGGATCTGGCGTTACTGGGGATATCCCAGCTGGAAAAACCATGTTAGGCTACCCTGCAGTAGAAGCACGCGATGCATTGAAACAATGGGCCATTTTAAAAAGACTGGTTAACGAGTCTAAAAAATAAACAACTCTTTTTTTATTAAATTCATAAAAAAACAGAAGTAAACTTCTGTTTTTTTGTTTTAATAGTAAACTTATACTCGATTTTCTTTACAAACCAATTAAAATAATAAAATTTATTTAGTTGGATTTTGTATTTTAGCACAAAATTTTAATACATTTTGATCATGGATTTGAACTTCAATAAAAATGAAGACCACAATAAACTTTTACTTTCTGCTTTGCGACAAAAATTAAGCATCGTCAAATTGGGAGGTGGCGAAAAACGCATTCAAAAACTGCATAATGAAGGCAAAATGACTGCCCGAGAGCGCATTGATTATTTGCTTGACGCCAAAGCTAAAAGTATTGAAATTGGTGCTTTTGTTGGTGAAGGGATGTATGCAGAACATGGTGGTTGTCCATCTGGTGGCGTAGTAGTAAAAATGGGATACATTAGAGGAAAGCAATGCATCGTTGTGGCCAATGATGCGACTGTAAAAGCAGGTGCATGGTTTCCCATCACCGCAAAGAAAAATTTACGTGCCCAAGAAATTGCTATGGAAAACCGCCTACCAATCATCTATTTAGTGGATAGTGCTGGCGTTTACTTGCCTTTACAAGACGAAATTTTCCCAGACAAAGAACATTTTGGTCGTATTTTTAGAAATAATGCACATATGAGTAGCATGGGAATTACCCAAATTGCTGCAGTTATGGGGAGTTGTGTGGCTGGCGGTGCTTACTTGCCCATTATGAGTGACGAGGCTATGATTGTTGATAAAACAGGAAGTATTTTCTTAGCCGGAAGTTATTTAGTCAAAGCGGCCATTGGTGAAAGCATTGATAACGAAACCCTTGGCGGAGCAACTACACATTGCGAAATTTCGGGAGTGACTGATTACAAGGCCAAAGATGACAAAGATGCTTTAGACAGAATAAAGAATATAGTTGATAAAATAGGTGATTTTGATAAAGCCGGTTACAATAGGATTAAAGCGATGCAACCTGGATTAGACGAAAAAGAAATCTATGGTGTTTTACCTAAAGCTCGTAATGAACAATATGATATGATGGAAATCATCAATCGACTGGTTGATAACTCTGAATTTGAAGCGTACAAAGACGGTTACGGCCAAACAATAATTACTGGGTATGCTAGAATTGACGGTTGGGCAGTGGGAATTGTTGCCAACCAAAGAAAAGTGGTGAAAACCAAAAATGGCGAAATGCAATTTGGTGGCGTAATCTACTCTGATTCTGCTGACAAAGCGACTCGATTTATTGCCAATTGCAACCAAAAGAAAATTCCTTTAGTTTTTGTGCAAGACGTTACTGGTTTTATGGTAGGTTCAAAATCAGAACATGGCGGTATTATTAAAGATGGTGCAAAAATGGTTAATGCAGTTTCTAATTCAGTAGTGCCAAAATTCACGGTAATTGTGGGTAATTCATATGGAGCAGGAAATTATGCAATGTGTGGAAAAGCATACGATCCAAGATTAATATTTGCTTGGCCAAGTGCAGAATTAGCAGTTATGGGAGGTACTCAAGCTGCAAAAGTACTGGCTCAAATTGAAGCTTCTTCGCTTAAAGCAAAAGGAGAACTAGTCGATGAAGCAAAGGAAAAAGAGTTGTTTGATAAAATAAAGGCTAGGTATGACGAACAAGTTTCACCTTACTATGCTGCATCACGATTATGGACAGATGCTATTATTGATCCCCTTGATACTCGAACTTGGATTTCTATGGGTATTGAAGCGGCCAACCACTCGCCTATTGAAAAGAAATTTAATCTGGGTGTAATTCAAGTTTAATTCAAGTTTGCATTATCCAAGGAAAGTACTTTTTTAAATATTTTTTTTTCAAAAAACTAGAAAAATAATACAAACACGATGTATAAAAAAAGGATAGAAAATTGCTCTCATTTTAAATAAAAAATGAGAAAAGATTATACTAGTTACAATTAAAAACAATAGATTTCCTATTGTTTTTTTTTGCCCTAAAAATCTATTCAAAAATTAATAGCTGCTTTTAATACTGGAATAAACAGTATTAAAAGCAGCAAAATATAAAAACCTATGCTATTTTTAATTCTAAGTATAATTTGTAGTGTAACCGTTGGAATACTCTTTAAAATTGCTCGAAAATACTCTATCAATCACACTCAAATTGTAGCATGGAATTATGTGTTTGCTATTCTGTTTTGCTATGCTACCTTCAGTCCAGATATAACTAAAGTCAATGCAACAGCACCCTGGGAACTCTATGGAATCATAGGTATTTTATTGCCTATAATTTTCCTTTTTTTGGCAGCATCCATTAAGCACATGGGAATTGTTAAAACGGATGCAGCCCAACGCTTATCCCTTTTTATCCCCATTCTAGCAGCTTGGCTCATTTTCAACGAACAATTTAGTGTACTAAAAATAGTAGCTTTTGTTGTTGCAGTACCAGCCCTAGTGCTAATTCTTTCAAAAAGCACCCAAAATACTGCTACCAAGTGGGTTTATCCAGCCGTGGTACTAATGGGTTTTGGGGTGATAGACATTCTCTTCAAGCAAATTTCCTCTTTTACAAGTCTGCCCTATACTACTTCATTATTTGTAATATTTGGAATTGCTATGACAATCATGATTGCCGTAGTTGCCTACGAAATAATCCTAAAAAAAATAGTCTTAAAAACTAGCAATGTTATTTTTGGGGCTTTGGTAGGAATGTTCAATTTTGGAAATATCCTTTTCTACCTCAAGGCACATCAGGATTTCTCAAAAAGTCCTTCTACTGTATTTGCGGGTATGAATTTGGGAGTAATCGTAATTGGAAGTCTAGTTGGTGTTTTAATTTTTAAAGAAAAACTTAGTAAAAAGAATATTGTAGGATTGTTTTTAGCTTTATTGGCAATCGTCTTAATTGTGCTTTCACAAGTGTAAAATAACAACTATAATTTAGATCTAGTTTTTTGGCTTTTGCAAACTGATAAAAATTCAAATTGGATTTATTTGCATGGACTTTTACATTAGTTCTAGACTCAAATACAAAATTCATAAATACAAAAAAACCGTCTGGCTTGCACGAGACGGTTTTTGGTATTAAAAAAGTCTATTTCTATACCGCTACAGTATTTAGTTTACTATTTTTTCGGCTAAAGCCAAAGTAAATTACTAAACCTAATAAAAGCCAGATTCCAAAATAAATCCAGTTCCAAACGCTTAATTCGGCCATCATATACAAACAACAGATTAAACCCAATAACGGTATTAAAGATAAGTTAGATTTGAAAGACCAAACGGCTAATCCGATTAAAGTAATCAAGAATATCCACATCGGAATTTTATGTTTGAATAAACTAAAACCACTTTCATATTTTAAGGAATCCGCAATCGGTAAACCAGCAATGATTCTAGAATATTGGGCATCATCAGCTTGGTATTGACTCAATAATAATTCTAAATCAGGTGTTTCAGTAGTACTATTTTTAGCATCAACTGTCACTAAATAATCGTAAACTTTTTGAGTTTCCTCTTTGTTTAAAGAGGTGATAATATCGGCTGAATTATTGATTTGAGTTTCATTAGTAATAAAATCCATAGTCGCTTTTTTGTTGTAACCAAAAGCGAAAACCAACCCAATTACTATTAAAACTGGCAAAATATATTTCGAATTAACATAAGGGGTTTTGAATTTTCCACGAGGAATGTCGGTTTTGTTTTGTAACACTAAAACTCCCGCACAAACCAGTACAAAGGCAAATAAAGTACCAATACTACACAAATCAGTAACCAAAGTTAAGTTCAAAAACAAAGCTGGAACTGCTACTACAAAACCAGTGACTATAGTTGCGTAAGAAGGCGTTTTGTATTTTGGATGTACTTTTGAGAAACGTTTCGGCAACAAACCATCACGACTCATGCTCATCCAAATACGGGGCTGTCCCATTTGAAAGACCAATAAAACACTTGCCATTGCTACTACTGCACTTACTGCAATAATACCCGACATCCATTTTAAGTCTAATTTTTCAAATACAAAAGCTAGTGGATCACCTACATTCAATTGATCGTAACTCACCATTCCTGTTAATACCAATGCTATTGCAATGTATAAAATGGTACAGATAATGATGGCCCACATCATTCCTCTTGGCAAATCACGTTGTGGATCTTTACATTCTTCAGCCGTTGTCGAAATAGCATCAAAACCGATATAAGCAAAAAATACAGCTGAAACTCCTTTCAAAACTCCTGTAACACCATTTGGAGCAAATGGATCCCAATTTGCAGTATCTACATAAAAAACACCAACCGCAATCACTAAAAGAACGATACACAATTTGACCACCACCATAATATTACTTGCATTACGAGACTCTTTCATCCCACGGTAAATTAATGCCGTGATTAAAACGATAATCAACAATGCGGGAAGGTCTGCAACAAAATGAAACGATCCAATCTTAGGTGATGTTTCCCAAGCGGTATGAGCATCTTGTAAGGCTGGACTTAAGTTGACATATTCTTTACCACTTTGCATCAGGGCTGTGGCATCATCAAATCCCCTAGATGCAGACAGGAAATCCATTTGAACCCATTGTGGCAAACTCAGACCACCACTTTCAAGCAATCCTGTAAAATAATCACTCCACGATATAGCAACAGTGATATTTCCTACAGAGTATTCCATGATTAATGCCCAGCCGATAATCCAAGCTATAATTTCGCCAAAAGCAACATACGAATACGTATAAGCACTTCCAGATACAGGAACCATCGAGGCAAATTCAGCATACGCAAAAGCTGCAAAACTGCATGCGATTGCAGTAAATAAAAATAAGAAAATAACAGCAGGACCACCATCTGCACTTGCTTTACCGATGGTACTAAAAATACCAGCTCCCACAATAGCAGCGATTCCAAAAGCAGTCAAATCACGAGCAGTCAAATGTTTACCTAAAGCATTGTGACCGTCAGTATTATTTTTTTCTACTTGTTTTAAAATATCTTGTACTGTCTTTTTTCTAAATAAACCCTTTAATGCCATATTGTAAATTTTATCATTAAAAATTAAGATACCGTAAATTATTCGTTTTTATGTTAGATATAATGCAAATAATCTTCAAAAATCAAAAGTATAAAACAAATTGAACTATTGCCATTTCTCAAACTATTTTTTTTATTTTTTTTAATACACAAAAAATGATTTTTTTAGACACAAAAAAAGTCAAAAACCATAATTTTAATCTCAAAAAAAGTAAATAATGAGATTTAAAAAGAGGTTTCTTTCAAGTCAAAACCTACGTTCAATCGGGTTATTTTTTTAAACAGCTCCTTAATATAGAAACTGGATGTAGTGCCTTTCTAGTGGTTCCGTCAAAAATCTGGTGGCGACAACTCGTGCCAGCCGCTGCAATAGCTGTTGCGGGATCAGTAGCTCTAATTTTAGGAAATAAGGTATCTTCACCCATTTGCATACTGATTTCATAATGTTCTTTTTCATATCCAAAAGAACCTGCCATTCCACAACAACCCGAATTGTAAATAGTAACCGAACTGTTTTTCGGTACATTCAACATCGCAAAAGTCGCTTCCATGGTACTCAATGACTTTTGATGGCAATGTCCGTGAATTTTAATAGTTTTTTCCTCCTCAGAAAATTGTTCTGCATGAATTTTACCTTTTGCAATCTCATTTTTGAAAAACTCTTCAATCGTAAATACATGTTGTGCTAATTTTTCAGCACCTTCCTTATTGTCAGCCAATCGAATGTATTCATCTCTAAAGGTTAATATTGCTGAAGGTTCTATTCCTATCAACGGAAAATCAGCAGTAACATAATCCGAAAAAACAGCTACGTTTATGTTTGCGATTGCTTTGGCTTCTTCCAGAAAACCTTTGGATATAAAAGCTCTTCCGCTTTCTTCATGATCCACCAAAATCACTTCGTATCCTAGCGCTGTCAATAACTCATACGCATCGATTCCTACTGCAACATCATAATAATTAGTGAACTCATCACTAAACAAACAAACTTTTCCGTTGACAAAAGAATCACTTGGCGCCTGATTCCAATTTTTTTCGTACCATTTTCTAAAAGTAATTGGAGCCAAAAGCGGCACTTCTCTTTTAGGAGCAATCCCCATGCTTTTTTTTACCAAAGGTAAATTCACGATGAAATTCGTAAACTTTGGGGTGATACTCCCCAGTCCATTCAATTTAGCATTAAAAGCAAAGACTTTATTGCGCCATGAAAACCCATTTGCTTTTTGATATTGGTATAAAAACTCTGATTTCATTGCTGCTATATCCACATTACTGGGACATTCGCTGGCACACGCTTTACAACTTACACACAATTCAAAAACTTTATACAATTCTTCATGATCGAACTTATTGTCTTTTTCGGAATGTGTCAAATATTCTCGTAGCGCATTGGCTCTGGCACGAGTCGTGTCTTTTTCATTACGGGTAGCGCGATAACTCGGACACAAAGTCCCACCAGCCGAAGGTAATTTTCTGCAATCACCAGAACCATTGCATTTTTCTGCAGCACGCAAAATTCCCATACTATCCGAGAAATCCTGAATAGTTTGAATATCCGGTTCCACTCTACCCGCCTCCACCCGAAGGTTTTCATCCATTTTGAAAGCGTTTACAATTTTACCTACATTCAAAATAGTATTAGGATCAAAGGCAAGTTTAATTCGTTTTAACAATTCATAATTCTGTTGCCCAATCATAAAGGTTAAAAACTCGCCTCGTACAATTCCGTCTCCGTGCTCCCCACTCAAGGATCCTCTGTATTTTTTTACCAAAATAGCCACTTCGGTTGCGATGTTTCTAAATTGATGTAATCCTTCTGTTGTTTTTAAGTTTAAAACGGGGCGCAAGTGCAATTCTCCGGCACCGGCATGTGCATAATATATGGCATTTTGTCCATGGCGTTCCATCATGTCGGAGAATTCGGCAATATAATTGGGTAAATCGCTTAACTCAACAGCGGTATCTTCAATAGAATCTGCGGCTTTATCATCACCAACAATACTTCCTAAAAGTCCGAGACCTGCTTTTCGCAATTCATTTATTTTATCAATATCTGCTCCGTAAATTTTTGGTAAAGCATACCCAAAATTATTTCTTTCCAAGTCAGCAATCAAATCATTAGCTTGTATTTCGGCATCTTCCATACTGTTATGCGATGCCACTTCGAGCATAATAACCGCTTTGGGTTCCCCTTGAATAAAAAATCTGTTTTTGGCTTGCTCTCTGTTTGTTTTGGTACAATTCAATATCGTATCATCCATCATTTCGCAAGTGTACAAATGATGTTTCATCGCAGTTACAACAGCTTCTAAACTTTCCTGAATAGTATGAAAATGAGCCACTACCATAACATTATACGTTGGTGGTAGGTGATCTACTTTCAAGGTAATTTCTGTAGTAAAAGCAAGCGTTCCTTCGCTTCCACAAAGGAGTTTGCCTAGATTTATAGTGTTTGCGGTTCCTCCAAAAAGTTCCGATTTTAATAATAAATCTATTGCATAGCCTGTATTTCGTCTGTGTATTTCTGGTTTTGGAAATTCCTTGATAATCTCCTTTTGATTTTCCGTACTCGAAAGTTCCTCATAAATGGTCTTGTAGATCAAACTTTCGAGCGTGTTCCCTTTTGTTTTTTCAATGAAATCAGCAGAAGTTAATTCTTTAAATACTGCCGAAGTCCCATCACTCAAAACCGCTTTGATTTCCACTATTTTATCTCGGGTAACTCCATATCGTATCGATGTAGTACCGGACGAATTATTGCCTACCATTCCTCCTATCATACAGCGATTTGAGGTCGAAGTATTGGGTCCGAAAAACAATCCGTGTTCTTTTAAATATAAATTCAGTTCGTCCCGAATCACGCCTGGCTGAACCGTAACTGTTTTTTTTATCGGATCGAAAGCGATAATTTTAGTAAAATGTTTCGATACATCTACAATTATTCCAGAACCTACTGTTTGACCTGCCAAGGAAGTTCCTGCAGTTCTGGGTGTGATAGAAATCTTATTTTTTGCTGCAAAGCGAATAATTTTGACAATATCTTGCTCTGATTTTGGAATTGCAACAGCAAGTGGCATAATACGGTAGGCAGACGCATCTGTAGCATACAGTGTTTTATGTAACTCATCATGTAAAAGAGTTCCTTCTAATGATGCAGCTAATTCTTTTAATGGAGTCAAGTTGGACATTGGTAATAAGATAACTTTAGATTTCACAAATATAAATATATACCGTATTACATGTACCGAAATCAAATAAGAAAAAGAGAAAAAAATAACCTCCGATGTTTACTTTATAGAATACCAGACATTGAAACTAATATAAAAATTGGCAAAGAAATTGACTAATCAAAATAAGTTGAATTTTAAAATCAATTTGTCACATCATTTTCACTAAAAAAACTATTTTTGAATACTTTATATAAAATGACTTTCATGAAAAATTATAAGCATCCCTTTTTACTTTTTGCATTTCTTTTCTTTGCCTTTTGGAATAGTAATGCACAAGTTTTAACACCTAATCCTAAAAATGAATTTAGAGCCGTTTGGATTGCTACTGTGGTTAATATTGACTGGCCAAAAACCAGTAAAGATGATGTTGCCAAACAAAAGGCAGATTATTTGGAGATCTTGGATACTTATAAAAAACTAAATTACAACGCAGTAATTGTTCAAATAAGAAGCGTTGGTGATGCTTTTTATCCCACAAAATTAGCACCATGGTCTCGTTTTTTGACTGGAAAAGAAGGCCAAGCTCCGCAACCGTATTATGACACGTTAGCTTGGATGATTGCGGAAACGCATGCGCGTGGTTTTGAATTTCACGCTTGGATGAATCCGTACCGCGCTACGATGGACTACAATACAGCCATTTTAAGTCCCGAACATGATTATTACAAACATCCGGAATGGATGATTAAATATGGTGGAAAATACTATTACAATCCTGCCTTGCCTGAAGTTCAAAAACATTTATTGAATATTGTTAACGAAGTAGTTCAAAACTACGATATCGAAGCAGTACATTTTGATGACTATTTTTATCCTTATAAAGTTGCTGGTGAAAAGTTTAATGACACTGCTGCCTACGAGAAATATGGTAATGGGATGAGTATTGAAGATTGGCGCCGTTCTAATGTAAATACTTTTATCAAAGATGTTTCAATTTCAATTAAAAATATAAAACCTTGGGTACAATTTGGAATTAGCCCATTTGGTGTTTGGCGCAACAAATCAGTAGATCCAAAAGGTTCAGATACAGAAGCAGGACAAACTAATTATGACGATTTGTTTGCAGATCCTATCGCTTGGATGGAAAACAAATGGATTGATTACCTCGTTCCGCAATTGTATTGGAGCATGGATCATCCTAAAGCATCCTATTCGAAATTATTGCGTTGGTGGTCCGAAAATTCGACTAATACCGCAATTTACATTGGAAACGGAAGTTATAAAATCAACGCTGATTCTGATAAAAGGTGGAATAACCCAAGTGAAATCCCGAACCAAATTGACTTAACGAGATCCTACAAAAACGTTCAAGGCAATGCCTTTTTTAGTGCTAAATCATTCGTGAATAAGAATCAAAGTGTTACTAAATTACTTTCTGAAAACCAATACAAATATCCAGCTCTACCAACGGTCGTTCCAAATAATGTAAAGAAAATAACGATCATCCCTACTGTAAATTCGATTTCGACAGATCCAATTTCATCCCGATTTAATGTAACTTACCCTCTACTCAGCAAGGTGCGTTACGTAATGGTTTATGGTTCTAAATTTAATTCAAAGATTGATGTAAACGATCCCAGCCATATCATTGATAAAATAGCCTTTAAGGAAAATACTGACACTGTAGAAGTGGTAATTCCTACGTACAAACTAGACAAGAATACTACCTGTGCCATTACATTCATTGATTTTTATGGTAATGAAAGTGACCCAACTTTAGTGCATTTTACACTATAAAATTTAACCGAATCTAAAACGCTTTAAATGAAAACAGACAATAGTCCTTGGTATTGGATTCCGGTTTTAAACTTTGCATCTGGTTTGCCGTATGCTATTATTATTTCGGTATCGGTCCTTATGTATAAAAATTTAGGCCTTAACAATGAAGATATTGGTATATACACCAGCTTATTGTATTTACCTTGGGTAATCAAACCTTTATGGAGTCCGTTTATTGATTTGTATTCAACTAAAAGAAAATGGTTTTTAAGCATGCAATTGCTCATTTCACTTGCTTTTTTAATTGTTGGTTTAACGATTCCATTGAGCAATTTTTTTGTAATAAGTTTGGCTGTTTTTTGGGTTGCCGCGTTTGCTTCAGCTTCTAATGATGTGGCTAGTGACGGATTTTATTTATTGGTTTTAGAAAAAGACCAACAATCTTTTTTTCTTGGAATCAGAAGTACATTTTACAGACTTTCTATGCTTACAGGAAACGGATTGATTGTGGTTATTGCTGGTTATCTTGAACAAGAATATGGCGATAAACAACAGGCTTGGTCATACACCATGATTGTTGTTGGATTAATAATGACGCTAATTACGGTTTACAATTATTTTTCAACTCCAAAAATCGAAGTAAATAACGCAGTAACAATAGCAAAATCAACTTCAGATAAGAGCTTCGGGGCCGTTTTTGCTACCTTCTTTCAAAAGAAACAAATTGGTTTAGTGTTGGCTTTCATTCTGCTATTCAGATTAGGGGAATCGCAATTATTAAAAATGCTAACTCCTTTCTTAATAGATCCAATAACTGCAGGCGGTATGGGTTTAACCACTCAGGATGTTGGCGTTATTTACGGAACCTTCGGTGTGCTTGCTCTAACCATTGGTGGTATTTTAGGAGGTATTGTCATTTCCAGAGATGGATTAGGAAAATGGATGTTACCCATGATTTTAGCCATGCACTTACCCATAATAGGATTCATTTTACTATCTCATTTTCACCCCGGTTCCGTTTTCTATATTTATGCAACAGTAATCGCAGAACAGTTTGGTTACGGTTTTGGTTTTGCTGCTTTCATGATGTATTTAATTTATGTAGCCGATGGAGAATCAAAAACGTCTCATTACTCTATCGCAACGGGATTTATGGCTTTAGGAATGATGCTTCCGGGAATGTTGAGCGGTTATATTCAAGAATATCTGGGTTATGGAAATTTCTTTATTTGGGTGTTTTTGGCAACCATTCCAGGATTAATTTTATCTCGCTTTTTGATTTTTCCAGCCGATTTTGGTAAAAAATCAGAACAAGAAAAAACAAACTAGCTTTTTTTTTAACATATAAGCCATATGAGCTTTTTAAGCAATTTTCTCATACACTAAATGTTTTTTTATGACTCTTTTACAAAATTATTTATGGGTTATAATTTGACGTACAGGACTTATATGTTGAAAATTAGTATTATATTCCTTTCAAAATGACATTAGAACAAAAAATAGGACAATTTTTCTTTCCAGCCGTTTTCATCAATGATACCGAAGAAAACATTCAAGCTATGGAACGCTTAATTAAAGAATACAATATAGGTGGATTGACTTTTTTTCATAGTCGGGCCAGTGCAGCTACCAATTATGAAAGCAAGAAAAAAATTGTATTCAATGACGATAGTTGTCTGCGTTTAAAAGAACTCATCATTCGATACCAAACTTGTGCTCCTACTCCATTATTAATGAGTATTGATGCCGAATGGGGATTAGCCATGCGTGTCGAAAAAACACCGCAATATCCGTATGCCATTACGCTTGGTGCCTTACCCGAAAGTGAAAAACATTTGGTTTATGAAGTAGGTAAACAAATAGGTTTAGACTTAAAATCAGTAGGGATTCATTATAATTTAGCGCCTTTAGCAGACATCAATAACAATCCGAATAATCCAGTTATTGGGTACCGTTCTTTTGGACAAAACAAAGAAAAAGTAGCTGTATTTGCTTTAGAATATCTTCGAGGATTGAATGCTTCAGGCGTTCTAGGTTGTCTGAAACATTTTCCCGGACACGGCAATACAAATGTCGATTCGCATTTAGGATTACCCGTTTTAAAAGAAACTCTTGAAGAATTAGTAGCCAATGAATTGGTTCCTTTTATAAAAGGCATCGAAAATAATGTCGATTCAATTATGATTGGTCATTTGTCCGTTCCCGCTTTGAATGAAGGAAAAGACACTTCGGCAACTTTGTCAAAATCTGTTATTGAAACCCTTTTGCGAAAGCAATTAGGATACGATGGCTTAGTGATTTCGGATGCATTGAACATGCACAGCGTTTCTAAATTATACGATCAAAAAGGACAATTGGAATGGGAAGCTTTCAATGCTGGCAACGATGTATTGTGTTTTGCCGAAAACGTGCCCGAAGGCATTCAAGCAATTTTAAAAAATGCCACTCCCGAAAGAATTGAAGCTAGTTTTCAACGCATTTGGAAATGCAAACAGAAAGCCGGAATTACAGATGGAAATCTAAGTTTACCAAACCTTTCCCAGAATGACTTTGATTTTGAAACTACGTCGAAATTAAATTTTAAAATTGCTCAAAACAGTATAACTAAAATCAAAGACAACCACAATACGGTAACTGTTTTTGATGCAAAAAATAGAGAAGATTTAGCAAAATTAAGCATCTACAACAGCACTGATACAACATTTTTTAAAGCCTTATCTGCTGCTTTGCCTTCTCCTCAATTCAGTTATGAAAGTGGTGCAACTACCACTCTCGTGGAATTAGAACAAAGCCTATCTAGATTTGACACCCTAGTCATTTCTTTATTTGTTCCAAAGGCTAAACCCTTGAATAATTTTGATATAGAAGATGCAGTTCTTCAATTTTTAGGCAATTTATTTAGTACTAAAAAATGTGTTTTGTATGTTTTTGGGAATCCGTACGTTCTACAAATCATACCAAATCTCAATAAAATATCAGGATTTGTACAAGTATACGAGGATTTTCCAGAATTTCAAGAAGCCGCGGCAGAGCAACTTTTGGAAAACATAAAATGCGAAGGAACTCTGCCTGTAGTAGTTAACTACTTATAAGTGATAGTTTAAAAATCACAGTATAGTAACTTCCTATTTTGAAATAAGTATTTATAATCAAATACTAATTTAATTCATCTTTTGTATACCTACTTTTGCACCATCAAAAAAATAACTTAAAAAGTAAATAAAAATGTCATTAGTAGGTAAAAAATTTCCAAGTATTGCAGTAGACGCTATCTCTGAAATGGGTGATAATTTAAAAATTAACATTTTCGAAGAAGCTGTAAATAACAACAAAAAAGTACTTTTGTTTTGGTATCCAAAAGATTTTACATTCGTATGCCCAACTGAATTACATGCTTTTCAAGCTGCTTTACCAGAATTCGACAAAAGAAATACACTAGTAATTGGTGCCTCTTGTGATACTAACGAAGTTCATTTTGCTTGGTTAAATACTCCAAAAAACAACGGTGGAATTGAAGGTGTTACGTATCCAATTCTAGCTGATACGAACAGAAACTTATCTAACATCTTAGGCATTCTTGATATCGATTCAACTGAATATTCTGAAGAAACTGATTCTGTAATTATTGAAGGTTCTAATGTAACTTTTAGAGCGACTTACCTAATTGACGAAACTGGAAAAATTTTCCACGAAAGTGTAAACGATATGCCACTTGGTCGTAACGTAAACGAGTATTTACGTATGGTTGATGCGTACACACACATTCAAGAAAAAGGAGAAGTTTGTCCTGCAAACTGGGAAGCTGGAAAAGAAGCTATGAGTGCTGATAGAGTGAGTACTGCTGAATACTTAAGTTTAAACTAAAAAGATAACAACTTCAATAGCAATAATCAATTTCAATATTACAAATTGATTATTGCTATTGAATTTTTAAAATTAAAAAATATGTTAATCGAATTAACCGAAGATACGTTACAAGATTTAATTGCAAAAGAAGAAAAAGTAGTGGTTCAATTTTCGGCATCATGGTGTGGCAACTGCCGTATTATGAAACCAAAGTTCAAAAAATTAGCTTCAGAAAACGAAACAATTACTTTTGCAATTGTTGATGCAGAAAACTTTCCTGAATCAAGAAAATTAGCTAATGTGAGCAATTTACCAACTTTTGCCACTTTTGTGAATGGTAAATTGGTTAATGAAACACAAACTAATAAACAAGAAGTGCTAATTGAATTGGTAAATGAAATCGTTTAATTTTATTCCTTTACTAATTCGTTTAAAGTAACGATTCTCTTTTTAAACAAACATTTCAGCGAATAACCAAATAAACAATTGAATAATGAAATTACCTGTAATCAAACATTTAACGCAGTTTATCGAAGAAAACGACGAAGATTACATCATTGAAACAATCGAAGTTTTAGAAGCAATGACTGAAATTGCATCACTAAAAGACGAAGAATTAGATGTTATTGGAGAATTAATTTCGAATATGTATGGCGCTCTAGAAGTGAATAAGTTGGTTAAAACTGGAACCGACAAAAAAGAAGCTTTAAACAGTTTTATGAAACGTGTTCTAGGATCTATTGATCAATAAAAATAGAATTCAAGTACTAGATTATTGAAACGCACTCCCATCCGAGTGCGTTTTTTTATATTTGAATGAAGAGAAATAGCCGTTCACAATTATAATAAAAAATTGTTTGGCTAAGTTTGTTTTTAAGTACGTAAGATTTTTTATCAAAGATTATAAAACCATTTTTTTAGTACTGCCAAAGCAAGTTTAAAAAATCTAAATTTCCAGTTTAAAAACCATCGTTAACCCAAAAATGTAGTTTTAACAGACAGTCATTTAATAATCATGAACAATTGCATTGCTGTCAATAATTTCTTCCGTCCTTTCGCCCCAACCATTGCTCTTGATTATTATAGTGAACTGAGGTTCTCTATATATTTACGAAAGCATAAGATCTTAAAGATACCGCATTAATGTGATGCTTGCTCTATTCCTCAAAAGTGTTTTGTTTACGCTCCTTTATTGACGCCAGTACGTTCATTCCTTGAAATTCTTGTTCCAAATATGCTGAAAATTTTAGAAGGCGTTTTCTTCATCTCATTAAACAGCACCAAAGCAACAACAATATATTCTATTGCAATTAGCCATAAATTTTCCTTAAATGCAGGATTAGAATACGTGTAATAGCTAACAACAACCATCAAACTCCAAACAATTGGAAATTTAAAATTTGTAAAAACACTAATTAACACGAGATTAATAATGTACCAGGGATGTACCGTTGTAGCCGTAAAAAAGTAAATGCTTAACACCAGTAAAAAACTTTGAAACAAATTTAACGTTGTCTTATTTTTTCCAAAAAAGGACTGAAATACGATAAAAACAATCATCAAAACTGGAATTACTTGACCAGTACTTTGAATAATATTGTACCCTTTAAAATAATAACCAATGGCTCTAATAATATAATAAATACTAGCATTAAATTCAAAATTGGTAAACCACAAACCAATAGTTTTAGAATAATTTGAAATCAATTCAGCAGAAAAAAATGGTACAAAAAGCAAAATATTTATTCCGATTATGATTCCGTAAAAAGCAAAACTTATTTTCCATCCTAATTTTTGAAAAAACAAAGGCAATAACAGTAAGGGCAATAGTTTTGTAGCAATAGATAATGCCAAAATCACAGCGGCTTCTCTCCATTTGTTCTTCTGCAATAAATAGAGACTCCAAATAAAAAAGAAGAGCATTACACCTTCAAAATGCAAATTACCAGTTAGTTCTATAATTACCAACGGATTTAATAAAAACCAAAATATGCGGTGTCTTTCTAATCCTAACTTTTCTAATAATTTGCTACCAAAATACAAAGTTCCAAAGTCAGCTGCAATGATGATTGTTCTCAAAACTATTGTTGCACCAAGAATAGAATGGTTACTGAAAAAACCAGCCACTACAAAGAATAATTGATTGACAGGTGGATAATTTGAAAAATGAGATGCACTTAAATTACCCATTGCTCCTACTAATTCATGTGCTTGTGAGAGTGTGAAATTTGGATCTAAAATTAAATCATTTGGAAGGTTTGTAAATGGATTTAGACTTAATAAAATAAGGCGGCCATCCCAAATAAAACGATAAAAATCTTGTGATAAATTGGGTAAACTAAAAATAAAAAGTAACCGAAACAGTACCGAAATTAAAATTAAGAAATTAAAATTATTCTTTTCTGTTTGGATAATTTTGTAAGTAAAAAAAAAGAGTATTCCAAAAGAAAATAGCAAGGCAATAAAATCAGTTCTTTCTAAAAAGTAAGCCGTATAAGCATACAAAAATATGGTGCATAAAACATACGATTTAGTTGCATTGCTGGTCTGTTTCATTGAATTTGTAAGAATCATAAATTTACATAAAAGAGAGCATTAGATTCATGGCACAAAATGAATTGATTAATTTTACTATTGATCAACTTCGAGAAAATAAAACATCAAAATTGAATTTTATTTAGACAAAATAGATATCAATAATTTAATAGAATCTACTAAAATATTATTTTATTTTAATGATGTAAACTCCAAGAATTTTACTGTTTTGTCTAAAAGATCTATAAAATTATTCGGTAATTTGGATCGATTTAACGAAAACATATCCATATCCAATGGAAAGCATCAAATGAAATGGTAATAATCCATAATCATTCAAGCGAATACCACTATAGATTCCAAAAAGAAAATAAATTAAAAGTAATCCCTCTATAATAATATTTTTAGATACTTTTTTGGAGATATAAGTATTCTGTTTCCATTTATCTTTTAAACTTTCGATATTGAATTTTGGCGTTCGGATAAACTCACTTTTTTTACCCCAAAGACCCTCTAAAACCGCCACGGTGTTATGGAATGAGAAACCCATAGCAATACTGTAAAAAGTAAAAAACAAACCAATATACTTTAAAAAATTAGTAATTCCTCCGCCGTTAATTTTTTTGAAAGTAAACCAATAACATGTAAAAAATATTAGCGAGGTAAAAACAAAAAGTGCCAATATATCAAAGAAAAGGGCTAATTGTGGATATTTATTTTTAATGAATACAACTGGAACACTCAAAACTGCCATTAAAAATATAAACAAAAACATTGAACTATTGAGTAAATGCAATAGACCATGAATTTTTGTTTTAACCGAAATATTTTTTGAAGTGATGACACGCCAGTTCATTTTTCTAAAATTCTCAGCACCTCCTTTATTCCAACGGAATTGCTGTGAACGAGCTGCACTGATAATAACAGGTAATTCAGCCGGTGTTACTACATCGATCAAATATTTAAATTTCCATTTTTTGAGTTGTGCTCTATAACTCAGATCTAAATCTTCGGTTAAAGTATCACTTTCCCAGTTTCCGGCATCAATGATGCATGCTTTGCGCCATACTCCTGCTGTTCCATTAAAATTGATAAAGTGTGATTGTGAATTTCTTCCTACTTGTTCTAATATAAAATGAGCATCTAATGCAAAGGCTTGGATTTTAGTCAATATCGAATAATTTCGATTTAAATGTCCCCAGCGGGTTTGTACAACACCAATACCTGCATCCTTAAAATAAGGAATTGTTTGTAGCAACCATTCTTTTTGAGGAACAAAATCAGCATCAAAAACAGCAATAAATTCGCCTTTTGCAGTAACTAATCCCTCTTTCAAGGCTCCCGCTTTAAAACCGATACGATTAGACCTTGTAATCAGTTTAATATCTAACCCTTCCGAAGCTAAACGATCAACTATTTTTTTGGTGTCAATTATACTTTCATCAGTACTATCGTCCAAAACTTGAATTTCTAATTTATCTTTTGGATAATCCAGTTCTGCAATAGTAATAAGCAATCTTTCAACAACATACTTTTCATTAAAAATAGGCAATTGAATCGTAACTACTGGGATTTCCGAAGGTATTGTAAAATCAAATTGTATCGATTTATCAATTTTTTTTTGATTTTTTAAATAATTAATCAACAGATTAAGTTGCGAGAAACCATAAAAAAAAAGCAATAATATAGACAAGCAATATATGGTAAGAATGATATAAGAAAGTTGCAGCATATTATTTGAAAGCGTATTTAAAAATCCAACCAATAATTTTAATTCCAGCCATGATAGTACCTTTTACAGTTCCTGATACTTTTGATACACCAATCCGGTTTTTATATCGAACTGGGATTTCCGTATATGAAATACGTTTGCGCAAGACTTTTAATTGCATTTCTACTGTCCAACCATAAGTTTTATCTTGCATTTCAAGATCAACCAGAGTAGAGTATTTTATAGCTCGAAAAGGTCCTAAATCTGTAAACTTTGAACCGAAAAAAAGTTTCATCAATACAGTAGCTAATTTATTTCCAAAAATTTGTTGTGGAGTCATTGAGCCGGTTTCCCTTAATTCAGGAACTCTTGCACCTATAACAAAATCAACTTTGTTAGTACGTATCGGGTCTATTAGCTTGGTTAATTCTTCTGGATAGTCAGAATAGTCACCGTCCAAAAAAACGACAATGGTAGGTTTAACATCTTGTTGAGAAATATATTCTAAACCTTTTAAACAGGCATAGCCATATCCCCTATTATTTTCAGATAATACAGTGGCTCCAGCATTTTGAGCCACTGCGATTGTATTATCTGTTGATTTATTACTAATTACAATTATTTCAGATACATAGTTAGGAATCTCATTAATAACATTTGCTATCGCTTTTTCCTCATTGTAAGCAGGTATAATTACTTTTATTATATTCATTATTGTTTATCAGGGATTGTCACTTTTATAAGCCGAAATTGTATTCCATTCTTTTATTTTTAATCCTGCTTTGTAGCGAGCGGCTTTTATTATTTTACCATTTTTATAGAAAATACAAAGTCCTTCTTCTACATTATTTTTAAATTCAACTTTTTTTAATATTTCACCTTTACTGGTGTAGAACAGCCACCATTCTATTTTTTTATTTTCGGCAAAATGACCCTCTTCTTTTTTACTCCCATTTTCATTATAAAAAAACCAATAATCAACCTTTTGATTTTGTTGAAGCCATCCCTCAGACTTCAATTTACCATTTTTATAATGATTTTTCACATACGTTTTTGGTCCTGAAACAGAAATATAACAGAGAAAAATCATTATAAAAGCGGACTTAATCATTTTGTTGATTTTTTGGTAACCTTACACTATTATATAGAAGGAAATTATATTTTATTTAGTGACCAATCAAAATCATACGTTTGAACGGTCAGTTTATTGTCTATTTTTTTTTCTAAAAAAAGATTGATAAAATCGATTTCATTAAAATAGTTTACAGCAAAATCTTTCTTATACCATTCAAATATTTTTGACAATTCTATCACTTTGGTATCTTTATTTATAAAAAAGTAATTTTTAGAATTTATCACAAGAGTAGCACGCGCTTTTATTTGCTCCTCAATTGTAGCTGGCAAATAAGCAGTATTTAATAGTGGAGCACCTCCATTTGCTGCACTTGACAAAGTAAAGTGTATCGCAGGATCAAAAAACAAATCTCTTAAAATTACATTTTCAATATCATCAAGAGTTAATTCTTGATTTCCTACCACAAATGTATTAGTAGTAAAAAATCCTGGTATTGTTTCAACAGATGCTATTGGAAATTTATCAACAACACTTTTAATAACATGAAGATTATAAACATTAATCCAAAATGCTTTTGCAACTTTTTTATCGCTAAACTTAGTATCAAGTTTTGCAATATTATCTAAAATGTAAATTAATTCTCCAGGACTTTTTTTGATTTTAAAATAATCAACTTTCCCATCTGCTACTACATTTTTCTTTAAAAACTCTGTAGCTTGTTCAAAAAATAATTCTGTAGTTTGAGCCTTTGAAATTACAGTTAAGCCTAAAAAACAAAGTGTTAATACAATCTTTTTCATTTGAAATTCATTTTTATTTATTGGTTATTAAATCCATTAATTTAAAATCATTTCCTAGTAAAATCTCATTAGAATTGATTCTGCCTGTAGGCGTGTCATTTTCTAATTTTAATACTCCACGCGGACAAACTGCTGAACAAACGCCGCAACCTACGCAAGAAGAACGAACGATATTTTCTCCTTTTTGTGCATAACTGCGTACATCAATTCCCATTTCGCAGTAGGTAGAACAGTTACCGCACGAAATACACTGTCCACCATTTGTTGTAATTCTAAATCTTGAGAACAATCGTTGTTGCAATCCTAAAATTGCCGCCATCGGGCAACCAAAACGGCACCAAACTCGGTTGCCTAAAATGGGGTAAAATCCAACGCCAATTACGCCACTAAAAGCTGAACCTATTGCAAATCCATACCATTCTCTCAATGAATTACTGTCAAAAAATAGAATATTTTGACTACCAGAAAAATAATTTAGCAGCAAAGATATAATAATTATGACTACTAATGAAACCATCGTATAAATAGCATCTGTATCCATATCATTTCTTTTGAAAATATACAAAAGTGATGTAAATACACTCAAAAATAATACAATTCCTATAGTAAATTGATCTTTTGTTATAAAACTCATTCCAGGATTATTGGACAAAAAAGTGAATATTACTGCAATAGTTATAACAAATGAAAAGACTAATATGCTATGTATCATCCAGCGCTCTATTTTCCATGAGGCTTCAGTTTTACTAGACAAATGTCTAAAACTATCTCCCGCTGTTTCAGCAAGGCCACCACAACCACAAACCCATGAGCAATACCAACGCTTTCCATAAAAATAGGTAAGAATTGGAGAGATAATAAAAATCATAGCAATACCAAAAATCAGCATGAACATCCCTAAATTACCTCCTTCAAGCATATTTTTTAAATGCCAATCATTGAAGAAATAATAATTAAGAGGCCACATATTTTTTAGATCTTTTGCAAAATAAGCTTTCTCAGGATTTAATTTTTCTAAAATTTCAGGTATTAAAAATGCAAATCCCAATTGAAAAAACATCACAGAAATTGTACGCACTAATTGGTATTTATTGTGGCGGTATTTTAGAATAAATTTATATCCCAAGCCTAAAATTGCTACTGTATATAGTGTTCCGTATACAAACCATTGACTGGCTGCTTTTCCATTTAATACAAAACTTAAAGGGTCAAAAAAACCAACTATACCAGTATTTAATCCACCACTTTGATTGAGTCCCAAGTATTGAGGAAACCAATATAAAGCAATGTAGAATGCCGTCAATACAATTCCAATCATCCAGGCCCAACTCCCTTTGCTAGTAAGGCTTTGATGCCAAATACCATTGTTTTTTATGCCTTCAGGTTGGTTGAGATACGTTCTATTTGCATAAATAATAATTCCTATTAATACCGCCAGAATTGATCCTGTAAGCCACATCTCTTTATTAGGAAATGATACGTTGAATAAAGCAAGTGCCATAATAAACAGACCAATTAATCCAAGTGTAATGCTCAATTTTTGAACAACATCCATTTGTATGTTTTCATGAGAAGCGATCGATATATTTTTACTTGATTGGCTCATATTGTTGTACGGTAGCAAATTGATTATTAAATTGTTTTTGAATTTCGTGGTTGTGCGAAGTAAATAATTCAGGATCAAAATTAGCTTTTGATAAATTTCGAATAACATAATCTACCGATTCCTTATTATTTAAAACGGTGTCAAAAAATTTATGACGCATGCGTATTCCAAAGGTATTTATGCCTAAAAAATTTCTACTTTCCCTATCAAATGAAATGCGGACTGCTTTTTTTCCTGTGGCATGTTCCCAGTAAAAATGAACTTCATTTTCTTTGGCTGTAGCCCATACCCATCCATATGTTTGGTATTCAATATCTAAAAATTTTGCTGAATTGAACCAGTTCCCAGGCTTGTATGCTGTAGGGTTTCCCGTTAATGTTTGTGCTAACACTTCTCCCATCATGCGCCCAGTGTACCAAACAGCTTCAATAGGTCGTCTCAATCCTATTGCTTCACGTTGCTCAGCACAATCGCCAATCGCGTAAATATTTTGAACACTCGTTTCCAGAAATTGATTCACTTTGATTCCTTTTCCTAATTCGATTCCAGAATTTTTAAGGAAATCGATATTTGGCGAAACACCGGTTGTTAATCCTACCAATTCACAATTTATAGTTTCACCTTTATCCGTAATTACAGCTTTAACATGGCTGTTCTCATCTGAAATAATTTCAACTAAATTTGTTTCTAATTTTAAATCGATATGGTGTTCTGCTATATGGCGGTTGATCATTTGGCTTTCGCCGAAAGGCAAAATTCCACCCCAAAATGTTTTTTCACGAACCAAGAAAGTAACTTGAATATTGCGAGACCGTAACATTTCGGCTAACTCAATTCCGATCAATCCTCCGCCTACTATTACAGCATGTTTCGTTGTAGGTGCCCATTTTTCTAATGCTTCTAGATCTTGTTTATGATAAAATCCTGTTACGCCTTGTAAATCCTGCCCTGGCCACCCATTTTTATTTGGGACTGATCCTGTTGCTAGCACTAATTTATCATATCCTATTTTTTCATTACCGTTTAAAACGATAGCTTTTAAATCTGGTTCTACGGAAGTAACATATCCTTCGATAAGATTAATTTTGTTTTTTTTCCAAAATTGATCTTCATACGGTTGCGTATGCTCAAATTTCATATGTCCCATAAAAACATACATCAATGCAGTTCTAGAAAAGAAAAATTTATTTTCAGAGGAGATAATCGTAATCTCTGAATTACTTTTTTTTCTAATGTGACGTGCCAGTGTAACTCCAGCTATTCCGTTACCAATGATGACAATATGTTCCATGTAAAATGAATATGCTTGTTATGATTTAAAAAATGCTTTTTAATTTCAATTAAAAATAGAATATTTTCGATAAAAATGATTGATTTTGTTTAAAAGTATTGCAACCTAAATTATATTCGGAATTTTAATCTTTAAAAAAATAACAGTTGCAAAACTAATTTTACAACTGTTACTTTGTTTACCATACAGGAATTTTGTACTAATTTACAAAATGCAATTAAGGTACTAAAACTTTATCAATAACGTGAACTACACCGTTTGTACATTGAATATCAGGAATAACCATGTTGGCTGGAGTTGCAGTTCCATTACTTTTCACTGTAAATGTACCGTTTGCAAAAGCACTGTATGTTAGTGTTCCTCCACCAGCAGTCATTTCCGTTAAAGCTGTTTGCTCTGATGTGAATTTACCTTTAATTGTACCTGTCCTACCTACTGCATGGTTTAATAAAACCGTTTGTAAAAAGGTTGGGTCAGCTGCAGATACTGCTGCTACATTTGGAAATCCTGCTGCGATGAACGCAGCGTCTGTTGGTGCATATATCGTAAAATTTGCATCAGGATTTGATAAAGTAGCTGCTAATCCTGATCTTACTACTGCTGCTACTAAAAATGTTAATTCTGGTTTTTTAAATACACTACCACCCGCTACAGCTTGTGCTGATGCAACAATATTAGCTCCAGTAGCAAGCATTACTTTATCAATCGCATGAACAGTTCCGTTACTTGCTGAAACATCTGTTATTACAATCTTAGAACCATTAATGTACTTATCAGTTCCTCTACTGATGAAACGTCTTGTAAGACCTTGCAACGCTGAACCTGAAGTTCCTCCTGCCATAATTTGACTAGATGGTAAGTTCGCATTAGAAACGTGATATAATAATGTGTTCGTTAAAAACGTATTATTTAATGCGCCTAAACTACCAGCATCAACTAGTCCTAATCTAGCAAAAGCATCATTTGTAGGAGCAAATACAGTAAAATTTCCTGAAGGATCTCCTGCATTTTTGTTACTTAATACTACCGCTACGCCACCTTGAATTGCTGCTGCCTCAAGGGTACTGAAAGCTGAATTTGTTACAGCTATGTTGGCAATTGTTGGTTTCTCATCAGCATAATCATTATCACATGATACTAATGTTGCTAGTAATGTAAAAGCCAATAATGCGCTTTTTATATTTAAATTTTTCATTTCTTTAATTTAGAGTTATTAATTAAAATTTATAAACTAGTGCACCATAAAATCCAGTCGCTTTTCCGATATTTCTACCTGCTACTAAAGTGCTAGCACCTCCAGCTAATCCAAAATCTTTGTAAAGAGGAGTGTAAAGGTTCAAACCTATTTTGGTATAGTTTACTTTTGTAGCTGGGAAAAAGCCTTGAAAACCTTCTGCCAAAATATCTACACCACTTGTAGATGTTTGATTTGCTACGTAAGCATCGCCATAAAATTTAGAAGCCGCGTATCCTAATTTAAGTTCTGATGTGTAAGAGTTTGGTACATCATTAGAAGCTATATTTCCTCCAATTTGTCCTGAAGCAAAAATTCCAGAGTCCATTTTGAACATAGCTAAACCAAGAGCACTAACCGTTGTGCTTCTATTTCCAATTGCAATAATTGATTGTAATCCTTCATCAACTTTGTAGTCTCCTAGTGGTGTTTTTAATCCTAAAGCACCAATCAATCTTAAGCTAGATTTACCAAAATTGTGGAAGTAAGGATTGTATTTTAAGTAAAAAGATACGTCTTGAACTCCACTTCTAGTGTTTGAATAGTTTAAGTTGTTTAATTGCTCTTGTGAAGCATTCCCTTCAGCTGAAATGTATGGCAAAGACATTACAACGTCTAATTGATCTGATAGACCATAAGTTGCATACAGGTTAGTGCTGTTTAACTTTACTTCGTTAAAAATTGGTACACCATTTGTTTCTTGTGGTACTAAGTATACTTTATCATACTTTTCTGAACTTAAAGAAAGAGAAACATTTCCTTTTCCTTTACCTTGCATGAATCCACTTATTGGACTCTGCGAAAAAGCGGTATATACACCTCCTAGTGTTGTTACTGCTAACATTAATAGTAATTGTTTTTTAATCATAGTGTTTAAGTGTTATTTGTTTTACTTATTTGTTCATTTACGAGGGGAAAATAGATTTGGTTTTAGAAAATCAAAAAAAAATTAAAAAAAATTAAAAAATTGTTGATTTTCAATTAACTACCTCATCAAAAATATTTATAAATAATATTGAAAACTTCCTTATCCAATAAAAAAAACCAATTTAATGATATTTTTTTCTGATACAAATTTCAAAAGTTCTTGCAAAGTCTTGTCTAGATACGTTTCCTTGTTAACTGCCTAAAACTAATCATTAAAACTAAAAAAGTACTACTTTAAAAACCCAATCAATGCAAAAGTTTTAAATAATAATTTTCTTTTTTTTCGAAGGAAACGATATATAATATAAAATTGAATATTATTGGAATCTAAAGCGAGCTATTCAATTCCTATCATCACCATTTTTAGATTAAATGATATTTCGATTGAAAAGTGCGTGTAATTAAAAAATTATTTATGCAGAAAGGCTAGTCATTAAGATTCCAATTGTAATATTTGTAACTTATTTTTGCATTTGAACTGATTTTAATAGTACTATACAAGTTTAAAAAATCTATTACATCCCCTTTTGTCTTAAAATCGGCAGCAAACCAATCAAATATTTTTGATACTTCAATTTTGTTAGGTGTAATGGAATTTTTAGATTTATCAGTAATGAAATTTCTAGTAACCGAAACTAATTGCTTTTCCAATTTTGATTCCGTAAATGCTTCATTTAATAATTCAGGACAAGAAACCGAAGCGCAATTTATGGCAAAGTGAATGCGAGGTTCATTCATCTTGCGCAGAATGTTATTTTCAATTTCTTCTAAACTGTATTTTTTGGCACCAATAGAAATAAATTTTTTGCCCCATGGATCAGCAATATCTTTAATGCTTTTAGTTGGGTAGTTGTTTAAAATTAATTGCACCGTGTACGCATTATATGCGTTTATCCAATATGCTAAAGTCGCATTTCTTGACCATGCTTTAGTGGGTGAATTGTTTGAAAGTTCGTTTAAGTATACCTTTAGTTCTTTGCTGTCTTTTTGAAAACCTCTATAATTTACATTTCCGTTCTTTAAAACATTTTTTTGTAATAATGCATTCCATCTTGCATGATTAACGCCCGGTGCTTCTATAGTGTTGCTTTTCTCATTAGTAAATTTTACGGCTTCTGGATTTGTTCCGTTTTTACCACTAGAAAAAAATGGTAAAAAAATTAAGGACAGGATAAACATTTTCATAGGTTTAATATTTAAGGTTATTGATTTGGTTTAATTATTTATAAAAAATTGGTAGTCATTGCTGTTTATTTTTGTCATTTCAAATTTTGTAATTCTTGTGTTGATCCATTTTAAAACAGTTATATTATATTTAACTTACTTTTACTTGTAAATTTTGTTTTATAAAATTATGCAACTGCTGTTTTTTGGTTACATACTCCAAAAATCCTTATTGCTCTTACTTTTCTTTTATTTAAACTACAAGTTATAATGAGATACGATAAATTATATAGATCGGTTTTAGTTAAAATACTTTTTTAAAGAATTGTTCAACTATTGATTTAAGAATTCGTTTTAGTTTTAATAAATCTTGGTCCCTTTTTTCAAATATTTACTCCAACTTTTGTTAAACGTATGTACATTATCTGTCTCGTGACCTTTATTGTCAATTACTTTCCCATTATTATTTTTCCATTCAAAAATTCCACCATAAAGATTGTACACATTTTTATAGCCCATTTTAAGTAGTTTTTCTCCAATTTTATCGCTGCGAACTCCAATAGAACAGTAAACAATTATCTTGGCGTTCTTATTAGGTATTGCTGTAGTAATTTTATTTTCATCAAAATTATTATAGCCTACGTAAAGCGCATCTTTAATATGACTTACATTAAATTCGCTTATTTCCCTGGAATCTAATACAATAACTCCTTTTTTTGTCTGAAATTCTTCTACAGTCATGTAAGGGACAGTTTTACTATTTAGTTTTTCTAAAACTTTTGGAATTGTTTTTTGTCCCAAACAAAATTGAGTGGCAACTAAAGATAAAAGAGCAAACAGATATTTCATTTTAAGTATGTTTATACAATATCTAACATACGAAAAAAATTAGCATTCAGATCAAACTTTTTTTTAAATTGTAGGAATGGCAAATTTAAAGAGCTGAATTTAGAGTGTAGTAAAACAACTTTTTCTTTAGAGTACCAAAACTTATAAGAAGTGTAAATTCGCTGGGAGCTTTGTTTAGAAAGACTAGATGCAGCAACAAAGCTACAGCTGGTATTAACCACCCTGTCAATGCAAGCGGTATACTATAAAAAGTGTTATAGCAATTGCCCATAGCGTCATTTTGATTTTTTTAAATGGTTCGCAAAGGATACTTTTCTATACGATTCATTCCTTTAGAAATTCTTGGTATTGCGTTTCCAAATTTTGACCAACTCATACCATAATACGGCAGCACTACCAACTAAAATAGCAATTGATAACTGATAAACATTTAAATGCTCAAATAGAAAAAAATCTGTCAATGGTTTTAGATACAGTAACAATCCGGTAATGGCAATTGTAGTTCCTATAATTATAAAAACTAAATTGTTTTTATATCTCAAAGTGGTAAAAATGGAATAATAAAACGACCTGTTTATTAAGGTTAAAAGCACATTTGATGTTACTAAAACCAGAAAAACCATTGTTCGTGTCACGTGTTCATTAAAGCCCTGATAAACCGCAAACTGATACACTGATAACGTACCAAAAGTTATTACCAAACCCTGAATTATACTCGTTGATAATTCCTTCCAACTAAAAAAAGTGTTTGTAAAAGGCCTTGGTTTCTGTGTCATCGTATTCTTTTCCATTGGCTCATTTTCATACACAATAGAGCATGTTGGACCCATTACTAATTCTAAAAATATAATATGAATTGGCGAAAATATATTAGGATAAACCCATCGCAATGCCAACGGAATAAACACCGTAAAAATAATTGGAATGTGAATGGAAATTATAAATTGAATGGCTTTTTTTAAATTGGTATAAATTTTCCTTCCCATGGCAACAGCATCAACCATTTTGGCTAAATCGTCATTTATCAAAATTAATGATGCCGCCTGTTTGGCAATTTCGGTTCCTTTTTTGCCCATTGCAATTCCTATGTGAGCAGCTTTGAGTGCTGGACCATCGTTGACACCATCACCAGTCATAGCCACGATTTCTTTATTCGATTTTAGTGCATTTATAATTTTTAGTTTTGCTTCGGGAAACATTCTGGTAAACAAATTAATTTCTACAACTTGTTTTTTGAGTTCTTTATCTGATAATTTCATTAATTCGTCACCCGAAATACTTTTTTCATAGCCTATAAAACCTATTTGTTTAGCTATTGAGGCTGTGGTTTCGGCATTGTCTCCTGTAATAATTTTTACTTTAATTCCTGCTTTATAAAAATGTTGCAATACAAGATGGCTGTTTTTCTTTGGCGGATCATAAAAGGCTACTAATCCTTTGAATTCAAATGTAAATTCTTGTTGTGTTTTGGGATATTTTTTTCCATTAAAAAAAGTTTCGCCCACGGCTAAAATGCGATATCCTTCGCTTGACAATGATTTTATTGCATCTAAAATTACAGTTTTTTCTTTTTTGGATAGTTTTGAAATGGCCATAATGGCTTCGGAACCACCTTTGGCTGCAATAATTTTTTCTCCGGTTTTATTTTCAAAAATATGTGTCATCATGGGCGGTTTACCAGATAACGGATATTCATGAATCAATTTAAAACCAGGCCTTTGATCTGTAGCAATAAATTTCGTGTAAATTTCGTGTAATGCTATTTCCATGGGATCAAACGGAGTGGGTTCACTTGCCCACATAGCGATGGCAATTAATTCTTTTTCTTCATCGGATAATTCATTGTCTATATCCGTAATTTTTTGAGATTTTAACGTAAATATTTTAGCTAAACTCATTTTGTTTTCAGTGATAGTCCCTGTTTTGTCAATACAAATTACAGTGGCACTCCCTAATGTTTCGACGGTTTTCATTTGCTTGACAATAATTCCATTTTTCATCATTCGCCAAGCACCAAGAGCCATAAATGTGGTAAAAGCAATTGGGATTTCTTCGGGCAAAACACTCATTGCAAGAGTTAATGCTTGGAGTAAACTGTCTAATACATTATGAGAATTTAAAAAGTTTATAATCCAAACAATGACAAAAATTACGGCTCCCGCAATAGCCATTTTTTTTACGAAATTTCCAATCTGAACTTCCAAAGGTGTTTTTTCTTCTTTGATTTCCTCTAGACTTTTACCTATGGTACCTAATTTAGTTTCAGCGCCTATAGCTGTAATGGTTGCTATAGCCAGCCCGCTTGCAACGGTTGTCCCTTGATAAATAGTGTTGTCTTTTGTCGATTTGTCTTTTATAACCGACATTGATTCTCCTGTCAGTATGGATTCATTTACTGAAAAATCATTTGAGGATTCAATGATTCCATCAGCTGCAATTGCATTCCCTTCTTCGACCAACAAACTATCGCCAAGTACTAATTCTTCTGTTTTTATTTCGATTACAGTACCGTTTCTAATGACTTTGCATTTGGGTTTTGTATAATCTTTCAATTTTTCTAAAGCGTTGTGACTTCTAGCTTTTTGATAAGATGAAATTACAGCTATCAAAATAATTGCTGCAGCTAAAAATATACCATCAGATGTTTTTCCGCTTATGAAATAAATGGTTGATGCTACCAATAATAAAATGGTCATAGGATCTTTGACAATCTGAAGTAAGCCATTTAAAAACATATTGTTTTTTTTATAGGCAGTTTTGTTCTCACCGTATTTTTTTCTTGCACGATTTACCTCAGCAGTTGTTAAACCTTTACTTTTAAATTTATTGTGAAGCATACCGTTTTTATTGATTTTTAGATTGAATAGAAACCTATTACATTATAATTTGTGTTTCTTGGAAACTAGCATCGGTGTTTTTGAAGATTATTTTTTATTTTTAACGTTTAGCATAAAGTTAGCAGTATCTGTATCGGCAGTTGTTCCGTATCCATCAACTAAAGTTCCCTTTTCCCCGTTATTGCATTCAATGGCATACATAATAGAACTGTCATCAGGATTAGATTCGCCTTCAAAACGATAGAAATGTACAATTTTCACTTCATTACTTTGGAAAAGATTGTCTGTTTGTAATGAAACCATATTTTTCCCATTGACTTCAAATTGAGAATGAAATCCCAATTTTTCAAGAGTAGCCAGAACGACAACTAGACTATCCATATTTACTTTTTCCATAATTAGTAGTTTTTATTGATTTAAATTTAGATGAAAATATTATTCTTAAAATCGACCTATAAATAATTTTGTTTCTGCTTTACAACGGGTGCATTCCATGAAATTCGTCCAGCTTCATTTTTGTTGGTACCAAGAATCTATAGAGCCTTATAAAAAGATTACATTATTAAAAACAAAGACACCAATATCCTTGATGCTTATGACCCATTGCGGGCAATAGCTATTTCAACGTCTTTTTTTTGTTTGTATCCTTTGATAAGGAAATGATACTGATGTTATTAGTTATTCCTGTAATTCCAATAAGGTTGTTGAGTGCATTTTTACTAGCTTCTTTCTGGTAGTTCCATTCGATTTGACCGCTCAAAAATACCCATCCGCTCTCTACAATAACTGAAATTTTTTCGGTTGGGATATCCCAATGCCACTTGAAGGCAGTTTCAATAGCCGTTAGAATTTCAGCATCAGTTCTTTTGTCCTTAGTATTACAAACCACTTTAATGTCTTCGATCACTGTTCTTACCCCAGCTACATTTTTGGCCGCTTGTTCAGCTTCGGCTTTTTTGGCGTAGGTATTTACCGAACCAGTAAGTGTTACAGAACCTTTATTTGCCATAACGCCAATAACGGCAGCATTTAAAAAAGGTTCCCAATTAATGGCATCTACAACGTTTTTCTGTAACTCTTCATTACTTTTCATTATGAAAAATTTAGTTTAAGACTGAATACAAAGGTGCGACATGCACGCAAGGCTTCAAATGACCTAACGTTCTTAAAAAAATGATTCTCCTTACTTAACTATGAGTTCTGCAGTAGTTTTTGTAATGGGAACGATACTTCATTTTCTGACTTAACCTTGTCTTCAAATGAATCGAAATTATGAATTGTTATTCTGGCAATTTCATCTAAAGCTTCCTTTGTAAAGAAAGCTTGGTGCGGTGTAATCAAAACATTATTGAAAGACATTAATCTTTCGATTTGGTCGTCTTTTATGACTGTATCTGATAAATCCTTAAAGAAGATAGTGTCTTCACCTTCATACACATCGATACCCAAATATCCAATTTGTGCCGTTTTAAGTGCTTCGATAGCGTCTTTTGTATTGATGATTGCTCCTCGGCTTGTATTAATAAGCATCATTCCTTTTTTTATTTTTGAGAAAGCAATACTATCAAAAAGATGTTTTGTTTTTGGGTTCAAAGGACAATGAATAGAAATAATATCAGATAGTGCTAATAGCTTTTCAAAAGTGACATATTTTACTCCTTTTTGAATTAATGTTTTAGATTTTAAACTGTCATTTGCAATAACCTTACAGCCAAAACCAAGCATTATAAAGCAAAAAGCCGTTCCAATTTTTCCTGTTCCTATAACTCCAACCGTTTTCCCAAATAAGTTAAAACCCATTAGATTTTGAAGAGAAAAATTATTTTCTCGAACCCTATTATACGCTTTATGTGTTTTCCTATTGAGTGTCAAGATTAGTGCCGTGGCATGTTCTGCAATTGCTTGAGGTGAATAAGCCGGTACGCGCATCACTTTTATTTTATTATTTGCAGCAGCCTCCAAGTCAACATTATCATAGCCTGCGCTACGCAAGTCGATCAGTTTTATTCCTTCTTTTGCAAGTTGACCCATTACATTAGCATCTAGTTTATCTGTCAATTGTATGCAAACTGCATTAAAGTCTTTTACGGTAGCTACTGTCGCTGCATTGAGTGGTGCTTCAAAATAAGTGAGTTGATGCTTACCTTCAACATTATATTTGTCAAGATATTCACGTTCGTAATATTTAGTATTAAAGATGGCTATTTTCATTTTTTGATGGGATTATTAATTTGCAAATTTCTAATGGTTTCTATTCGTGTGCGTGCTATAATTTCGTTCCTAATTAACCCAGCTGCACTGCTGATTACCGATGCAAAAATATTTCATAATCGCTTTTTTTTTAAGTTTATATATCCTTTCCTATCTGCAAAGATTGTCTTTTAAAGGTGCAAATTTGAGCCATATTTTCCTGTCAGGAAATGATAATACCCAACTGAAAAAATGATATCAAACATTTATTTGAGATCGTGATGGCAAAGTGATTTTTATCACTTATAATACCTACGATCTACATTTTTAAATGGTAAACGATGTTGCAACTTTGTTGCTATTCAATAATTCAACAGCTTATGTCTATTTTAATACTAGTCCGCCATGGACAATCTGTTTATAATCTGGAAAATCGATTTACTGGAACTCTCGATATAGATCTTACCCCTTTGGGAGAGGAAGAAGTAAGACGGGCAGGAGAAAAACTCAAAGACTACAAATTTGAAATAGCGTATACGTCAATGCTAATAAGAGCGCAGAAAAGCTTGCGAATCATTCTTGAAGTACTAGGGCAAACCGAAATACCTGTGGTAAAAAATAGCGCTCTCAATGAAAGAATGTATGGCAGTTTACAGGGACTGAACAAAGCTGAAATTGCAAAGAAATATGGCACAGAACAAGTTGAAATATGGCGAAGAAGTTATGCTATTTGTCCGCCCGATGGAGAAAGTTTGGCTTCGACCTTTGACAGAACGGTTCCGTATTACAAAACTGAAATCGAACCCAAGTTAAAAGCTGGTAAAAACGTACTCCTTGTTACCCACGGCAATAGCTTAAGAGCAATAATGATGTATTTAGAAAACATCAGTCCAAAGGATATTGAAAAAATCAATATCCCAACTGGTTTGCCCCGTAAATATACTTTAGATGCTGATTTAAACATTTTAAATGTTGCTTATTTATAGAAATCCTACCAAAAATATATCTCCAAGAATCTATTCCGCCATTTTGTCTTCATTCTATTACTTACTATTATCATCACCCAGACTATAACCATTATTCTCTTCATCTTCACTTCCTGTTTGTTCCATATCATCATCGAGTTCAGATCCAGGAATATCTAGATCTAAACCTGAAACATCTTCATTAAAATTCTTTTCATTCCATTTAGAATTTCTAGGTTCATTTGGTGTCTTATTTTTGGTGATGTCTTCTGGATCAATATCCTTTGCTTCAGTTAGCTTATTAAAAATATCTTCACTCGGTGGATAGTTTAATGCTGCTACTTTTTCCATCTCCTTTTTGGAGGATTTTGATAATGTGTTTTTATTTTTCATACTATTTAGATGTATTGATGTATGCTATTCCTTTTAGTACTGGCTACAATTTAATGTCGTGTTTTAAAAAAGCACTAAATTTCTTTGCCACAGATTTCACAAATTAGCACAGATTAATTTGTTATGTAATTTTAAAAAATCTTTTTAATCCTTTTAATCTGTAGCAAAAACTCTTTATAAGAATGTACTTGTTTATAAATGCGTTCTAATTGGCAACTGTCAAACTATGATTATGACTTTGAAGCGTATTTGTCTTATTGTATTGTATTTCTCGTCTGCATTTTTCGACTGTAAGTCGTGCCATAAGATAACTTACAGTTGATTCTGCACCTTGATTGAGGTTGATATAATCTTCTTCCAGACCGTCATAACATCCACCAGTACAGGGATTGTAAATAATTTGTTGGAGATGATTGTTTCCAAGAAACCAACTGAAAGCCATTTCCATTTTCTGTAGGTAGGCATTATTTTTAAAAGTGTCATTAAATTTAGCCAATGCCAAGATAGTATAGGCTACATCAATAGGTTGTTCGCCTCCAATTACTTCTTTATGAACTGCTTTGTTATTATGCAACCATCCCTTATTGGAAATGACTTTAATACTGTTTTCGGTAATTGTTTTTGATAATAAAAAATCGAAAGACGTTTTTGCTATTCCTTTGTAAATCACTTCGCCTGTAGCCAGATAAGCACAAAGTATGGCTTCGGGCAGAATGCTGTTTCCATACGTCATATAGCTCTCAAACCAATGCCAGCCTAATTTTGATTCGTGTTTGTACATTTGAACCAATCTGTTAGCCAATAGTTTTATCAGTACTATGTTTTCAAAACTTATTTCCTTTTTATTAGCGTAATAAATTCCTTTTATTGTAAAAGCCATTGCCCTTGTAGAGTGTATTTTATGAGTATTAGCTAAAGCAGACTGAAGTGTTTTTCTTGCTTCTAAGATTAATATTTTGGGCAATAAATTACTCATAGAAATCATAAATCCTAAAGCCCATATGGCTCTTCCGTTAGAATCCTCTAAGTTTTCACTATTTTGGTCTGTGAATTTTTTTTGTTCGTTTACATAATTCAAAAATGTGCCGTCTTTTTGCTGGCAAAAGTGGATAAAATGGTAGTATTGATCAATATAAATTAGGTCTTCACTATCATTTGTTAATTCAAAATGCTGACACATGGCTACTAAAGCTCTTGCATTATCATCGAGCGTGTACCCACTTTTTAAATCTGGTTGGTTAATGATCGAAAACTGTATCATTGCAAATGGACTCGTTAATGCCTTGAAATGGCTGAGGTTTATTTTAGGTGTTCTATAATTTAGCTTTAATTTTTTCTGCAAAAATTTTTCAAATAATTTAGTATGGGCAATAGCCGAATTTTCCCAAGCCGTTGGTGCCATTTTATGAATACCATTATTTGAAATTTCCTTACATAACTTTGGATTGTCTAATAAAATGGCTACTTGTTTTTCTAATTGTACTGAATTTCCAAAGTCAATAATATTACCTCCACCGCTCATTAATAATTCACTAGCGTGCGGTATAGGAGTAGAAATCACTGGACAACCACAACTTATAGCATAAGAAAACGTACCACTTACAGCCTGATTTGGATCTTTTGAGGTAAAAAGGTAAATATCTGTTAGCTGTAAATAGTCGAGTAATTCCTCGAGCGGTAAATACGTATTTATGAATTTTACATGATGCTGCAGACCGAGTATTTCTATTTTTTGCTCCAGACTTTGACGGTATTTTTCACCTTCTTCTTTTACAACAGATGGGTGTGTTTTGCCTATAATTAGAAACAGAATATCTGGATTTTTATTAATAATTACTGGCATTGCGTCTAATGAGGTTTCGATAGACTTTCCAGAGCTGAGCAAACCAAATGTAGAAATGATTTTTCTGCCTGATAATTTGTATTTTGCTTTCAAAGCTTCTTTATCTATGTATTTTACCAAATGTGTTCCGTGCGGAATGACAGTAATTTTGTTTTTTAAAATCCCGTAATCCTGTTCCAATAACTTTGCAGAGGCATGGGTCATGACTATAAAGGAGTCAACAATAGCATCCATTTCGGCTATGTTTTTTTTCAGTTGCATATTTGGATTAGGCAATACAGTATGAAATACGATGATGATAGGTTTATTTATCGCTTTTAAAAAAAGGATAAAATCTGCTTCATTGGCTCTAAATAAACCAAATTCGTGCTGAATCAATACCAATTCTAAGGAGTGATTTACATTAATGGTATTTGCGAGTTTAGTATAAGAGATTTTATTATCGGTTTCCAAAAAATAAGTAACCTCATCAGTGTAAGAATACGTATTGTTTTGCATTTCCAGAGCTGCAATTTTAATATCAAAAGTGTTTTGGAATTTATTTTTTAATGCCAAAATTAAATCTTGTGAATAGGTTGCAATACCGCATTCACGAGGTGGATAAGTAGTGATAAATAAAATTTCGGGCAATTTCTCTTTATCTTTTACTGAAACTTTATCCAAGCTGAAAAATTTGCCGTTTTGACCTGAATATGAATTGTTGCGATTTGATCTTATTTTATTTATCATCGTGTAGTTTATTAAGTAATAATTCATTGATTAATCCTGAAAAAGAGACCGAAGCACAAGCAATTCGTTCATCTGCAGCACCATAATAGATGTACAAAGTATCGTCAAAAACTACTGCTCCACTTGGAAAGCAAACATTATTTACCTCCCCTTTTAGTTCCCATTCTAATTCTGGTTTGAATAAAGGATACGGTAAGCGAGCGATTTCTTTTCTAGGATCTTCTAGATCCAGTAAAGCAGCGCAGGCCGAATAAACGTATCCATCTAGACCATCCTTGACACCGTGATATATAATTAACCATCCCTGATCTGTTTCTATAGGAGGACAACCACCGCCAACATAGCTGATTTCATGATCAAATTTTGAAGTAAGTACAACATGATCATTAAAATGGACCATGTAATCGTCGTAAAATAGTTCTGTTAAATCATTTAAATCTTCAATACCAACAAGAATCTGAATTTCTGGTTTGATCCTGTGTAACAAGTAAAATTTTCCTTTTATTTTCCTTGGAAAAAAAATTACATTCTTGTCCCATAGCAGTGATCTTTTTGGATGCTTCTCCAATTCAACGTTATGCCTGTTGTAGCGGAAATATTTTTCATTGAGAGGAACGTCCATTCCAGCAAGGCTATTAAATTTTTCAAAACTAATCTGTGGAACTATAATTCCTTTTTTTTCAAAATGAATCAGATCTTTTGAAATAGCAAGACATCCTAAAGCATTAATCCCATCAAAACCGGTATACGTTAAATAGTAGGTGTCTTCTATTTTTACTATCCTTGGGTCTTCTATTCCATGACTTTCATAGTCAAATTCGGGGAACAAAATAGGTGATTTATTTCTGTCCACAACTAATAAAGGACCTTCTAGTTTACAATACCCTATGCTTGAATGATTGCCTTTGCGCACTGCTCGATAAAAAAGATGTACAAAATCGCCCTCTTTTATTGCTGCAGGATTTAGCACTCCTTCATTTTCAAACGGGATAATCGTTTTTTCGAGTAGTACGCCTTCTTTTTTGACTTGTATCATTTATTTTTTCTTTTAATATGTTTTACCCATTTTAAAAAAATAGGATAGCAATGAAATTATTTATGCATTTTGACATCAACCTTCTTGAAATACTCCGAAACAAATTCCTGTTGTTTTTTATCAGACATTTCATCAGCATTTATCACATCAATCTTTATGCTGTCAAACAGACGATTTTGTCTTAAAAAATTAAATAATTCAGACTTTGCATTGGTAGGGCCAAGCAAAACTACCTCAGTAAAATCTTTAATAATAGCTGCCAATTTTTTATAATAGCCATGTTGTCTTTGTTGCTGTTTGTTATTCATTTCACTTTCACTGCGATGTAGCGTTTCATTCTTGTCCTGATGGTCAAAATCAAGTGAGACTGTTTCTGTGATTTTTATTTCATCCGAAAATTCAATAAGATGGGCATGGGCATGATCCATACAAATGCCTAATTTTTTTATTGTTTTCATTGTAATTTTTTTAGTTTATTCTGCTTCCATTACTAACTCATTACTAACATGTATCACGCCAGGTGTTTTCCATGCAATGCGTCCTGCTATTTCTTTTTGATACCAAGAATCAACTGTACCTTTTAAAATTATTTTTGAATCTAATACCTCTATTTCAATATTTTGTGAATCCAGCTCGTAATGGTTTTCTAATGCGAGCCATAAAGCTGTACTGTTAATTACAGTATCACTTTGTGATTTTATACTGATGTAATTGCTAACCCCTTTGACCCCAATAAGGTTTACAATTGCCTCTTTAGCAGCTTCTTTCTGATAGTTCCATTCTAATTCTCCAAAGAGGGTTACCCATCCATTTATAACACTGACTTTGATTGTATCGTTTATGGTATGCCAATTCCATCTGAAAATAGTAAGGATTTCGGCTGTGATTGCAACATCCTTTTTGCCCTCCCAGCTATTTATTAGCACATCAATTTTATTAATTACAGATTTTACTCCAGCAATTTTCCTAGTGCTATTTTCGGCTTGTGTTTTCCTTATATAATTCTCTACTACACCTGTAAGTGTAACTACTCCATCATTCGAGATTACTATTATATTACTAATAGAAATAGGCGATTTCCATTTTAATGCATTGCTGACATCCTTTTGTAAAATTTCATCAGTTTTCATTTTTTATCTATTGAGAATGAAAAGATGCATCCATTCTGTATCAACGCAAAATTGGAACAAATACTCTTGAATTGAAATGAGAATGAGCAGTACTATTAGTGATTTATATCACTTAATTAATCCTACAAGAGAGGTAAAATTATAGAAGAGTCAATTATATAATTTATAATGTCAATTGTGTAATAATATGTAGGTTTAAAAAGATCAATTTTACATATTGCCAATACTTTTTGGAAATTAATAGTTATGGAAAATGCTGCCTTACTTCATGCCCTAGTACATAATGCTATAGACGGTATTATAACTGTTGATACTTTTGGAACTATAGAAAGTATAAACCCATCCGCTTGTACACTATTTGGCTATTCAGAAGAGGAGGTTTTAGGAAATAACATCACGATGCTTATACCGGCATCAGACAGGAAGGCTTATACTGACTACATCAAACATTATAGAGAGACAGGAGAAGCTCTTAATAGTGGAATTGGAAAAGAACATATTGGAAAAACTAAAGAGGGTTACCAATTTCCGTTCAGATTAGGAGTAAGTGAAGTAAACTATGATGGCAGAAGGATATATGCAGGATTTATACATGACCTGAGCCAACAAAAAAAAGATGAAGAACACCTTAAAAATTATGCTTACCATTTAGAAGAGCTTGTAGAACAAAGGACCAAGACCCTTAATGATACGATACGTGCCTTGGAGAAATCAAAAGAAAAAGTAAGCGCCACTTTAGAGAAAGAAAAGATACTCAGTACCTTGAAAAATAGATTTTTATTAATGGCTTCTCATGAGTTCCGAACCCCGTTAAGTACTGCACACTTATCAGCATCCCTAATAGAAAAATATGCCGAACCATTAGAAAATACCAATATTACCAAACATGCCAGAAAAATCATTAGTGCTGTGACCAATTTAACCACTGTATTAAATGACTTTTTATACACAGAACAATTAGAAGTAGGTACAGTGAAAGCAAATCAGACTTGTTTTGACCTCGTACAATTAGCTGAAGAAATTACAGAAGAGATGCAATTGCTGGCAAAACGTGAACAGCAAATACAATTTAAACACTACGGCATTAAAAAACTAATCAATCTGGACCAAAACTTAATTAAGAACAGCATTATCAATTTAATTACAAATGCTATAAAATATTCTGCGGAGACCTGTTGTATTGCTTTTACTACTGAAATTAATGATACCCATTGTATTATTAAAGTAAAAGATGAAGGAATAGGAATTCCAGAAGAAGATCAGAAACATTTGTTTGAACCTTTTTTCAGGGCTCATAATACAGCTAATATACCTGGAACTGGACTCGGTTTAAATATTGTTGCTCGATATATTGCCCTAATGAAGGGTACTATTTCGTACAGCAGTACTCTAAATAAAGGAACATTATTTACACTCAAATTTTCAATGACATGAGCAAAGTATTGGTAATAGAAGACAACATAGAAATAAGTGAAAATATAGTTGAAATTCTTGAATTAGCCGACTATGACGTAATTGTGGCCAAAAATGGCAAACAAGGTGTTGAAATGGCTACTATGAATTTACCCGATATTATTCTCTCTGATATAATGATGCCAGATCTAGACGGATATGGTGTATTATACCTTCTTAATAAAAATCCAGAAACCACAACTATTCCGTTTATTTTTATTACTTCCAAATCAGAACGAGTTGATTTGCGTAAAGGAATGGAAATGGGTGCCGATGATTATCTAACAAAACCATTTGGCCGGTTAGAACTTTTAAATGCTATCGAAACGAGGTTGAAGAAAAAAGACTGTCAACATCTTTTTTACAGTAAATCATTAGAGAATTTGGATCACCTTGTTTCAAAAACGAATGGATTGACTGAATTAAAAAAAATTATATCCGAGCGAAAAACTAGGTTGTTCAAAAAAAACCAGATTATTCACTACGAGGGAGACCATGCCACGGGGATTTACCTTGTAATATCAGGCAAAGTTAAGACCATGAAAATGGCAGAAGATGGCCGAGAATTGATGACAGGTATCTATCAAGCAGAAGATTTTCTTGGCATCAACGTTATTCTTTCTAATAATGCCCACGAGGATACTGCAACAGCACTAGAAGACAGTTGCTTGTGTTTTTTTCCTAAAACACAATTTGATGAAATGTTGCGACTGTATCCAGATGTTGCAGGAAAGTTTCTTGAAATCTTATCCCATGAAATTCGTAAAAAGGATGGCTATCTTTTGCAACTTGCCTACCAATCTGTTCGGAAAAGGATTTCAGAAGCGATTCTACGTTTATACCAACAACACGAAGATGGAATAAAGACGTTAAGCGTTAGCAGGGATGACTTGGCGGCGTTAGCAGGAACAGCTGCAGAAACTGTAAGCCGCACACTAACCGAATTTAAAAATGAAGGACTGATTGAAAAAAAAGGGAGTATTCTAAGGATCCTGAATCCTGATAAAATGAGTAAGATGCGGAATTAGCCAAATGAAGTACACGGCAAACTTGGGTCAAGGGTACTTGGTCTAAATGAATATATTGCAATTTGCGATAACACGATTTGCAATCCCTTCACATTCCAATTGTCAAGACCGATTTTTTTATAACATCAAATTTTTTTTACACTTTATTAATATACTATGTGGTCACGGATTGCAAATCCGAGCGATTGGGTTGCGAATTTGCGCCATTGGGTTTGCCAAATCTTTCAAATACAAAACCAATTTCAAATTAAGCCTAATCCCCAAATTGCTTGTAGCGTGTGTTGGTGAATCAGTTTTATGGTTAAGTTGTAAAAATAAGAAAATCCCTCCTTACAGGGAGAGATTTCTGTTCTTATGTTACATATTATTTTTTTGGTGGTTCATAAGGTTTAAATACCGCAATTCTTTCCACTGGACATCTTTCTAATTTATAAAGTAGTGCGATGTTATTACGATCAATTAAAATAGCATCATGAAGTTCTTTTTTCTTTTCTATACCAATGTTGTCATATCCAAGGGGTTGCCTTTTTGCATGAATATAATTAATGTAAATGTTTTCAGAATTAAAATCTGCAAGAAAATATAATCTATATCCTCCAGCATCGGGAATTCTTTTTTTAAGAAAAGGGATGTGTTCAGGACCGTAAAGTCTATTTCCAGTAGCAACAATATCAAAAGTGTTATCTATAAAAAATTCTAAAAATAATTTTTCTAAATCTTTGTATTATTTCTTTTTAATTAATTTTTGATACTCTTCAATAAAACTATTAGAACAATAAACATTCATCCATTATTTGCTTAACATTTCTATTCTTTTAGCAAATTCGGTATCAGCAGGGAGGTTAAAATACAAATCTTCTAAATCTTGATTGTGCTCTTTTAGATCGTCTAAAGCGATTTTATAATTACGCATTACTTTGGTGGCAATGTCTTTGGTAATAACCCAACTCATACTTACATAAGTACGAATTAGTTTTTTATGAACTGCGTTTGATTTATCAAGCAATCCTTTTATTAATTCAAGACATTCATCGTCAACGTTATCTACCCAAGATAATTTTTCTAATTTTGAATTAATATCTAATATCGTTTTGGTTTGATTTTCAAGAGAAGTTGTAAATACTATAATTTTATCCAAAAATTTATCAACAGCTTCTTGTTTTAAAGCTTTGACATTTTTTTGATTTGCTAATTCAGTAACCTCATTAAAGGTTTCTTGAATTTTTGATTTAGCGGTTAAGCATTCCATCATATAGTTTGATTTAAAACGTATGTGCATTTGTGTTTGACAATTGTACATGACAAATATATACAAAAGCATATATATTATAACACATTATTATGTTAAAAACAGCCATTTCAAGTTAATAGCCATTATACAAACATACACAAACAACTATATTTTATACTTCTATGCTTTGTGATTTTTTCTTTATAAACTACCTCATTGGACATGCTAACTTAGCCATCACAGAAAGTTAAGAAATAATCTTATTTTTTCGCTAGCAGTACTTCCAGTGCTTTGATGATCAACGGATCTCGTTTAGAGCTAATATCATTTTTGGTATTCACCATAGCAATCTCAACCGGAACACCACGATCTTCGAGTAAAATGCGATCCGTTGTGTAGTAACTGTCATTAGACAATGTAAAGTACACATCGTGCGACAATTTCGATTCAAACATATCTGATAACATTCCTGAAGTGTTGGCTCCTATCGTGGTTACATTACTTTGTTTGTACAAGGAGAGCGTAAAATCCTCTGCAGAGCTGGCTGTTTTATCATTGGTCAAGATCACAATTGGGTTTCTATATTGTACGCCTTTATTTGGGGCAATTACAATTGGTCGTAATGGAGAAAACGTTTTGTAGTCGCCCTTAATTTTGGTTGATTTATAATGAGTTAGGCCTTTTTGTAAAACAAACCTTTTTGCCAGCAAATCGCCCGCATGACCACCTCCATTTGCTCTTAAATCAACAATAATTCCTTTTGTTGAAACGAATGACTTAAGAATACTATCAAATAAGGTAAGCATCAATTTAATGTCTTTAGCCTCCTTTTTAGAACTATACAAACTCTCGATGGTACCAAAACAACGAGATATTCTGATGTAACCGATACCATCGCTTTGTGATGCATAATACAAATGTTCATCATTAACTACGGGACCTATTCCTTTTACTGCGGCAAATTTTTCTTTTTGTAATGTTTCAAAACTGGCCTTCCACAAGTCTTTTTCGATTCCCTTAAATTCTTTCTTAAAAGCCGAAGGTCGTTTCGCTTTATAAACCACCTCATCTCCTATTGAGATGGTTATGTGTCCGTCTTGCAAAGGATCTACCATTTTACCCAAGATGTTTATTAACTCTTCTTGTGAAGTTTTCGGAGTGACTTGACTGCGATATTGGGTGTAGGCATCATCCCAATTTACCCCTTTCAATTCAAAAAAAGCATAATTGTCTTTAAACGTGGTCCAGAATTTTTCAAAGTCTTTTTCGGGTAGGCTTACAGCTTTTTTATTTTGGCCGACAACAAAAGTGGAAATACTTAAAACGATTGCTATAATTAATCTGGTCATGGTTTGGTATTAAATAAATTATCACTTTGATCACGAAATTTTATGTAAATAACGACTAAAATTTAATGTCGTTTTTTAATAAAATACTACATTTTTTTGCCACAGATTTCACAGATTGACGCAGGTTAATTCGTTATAAAATTTTAAAAATCTTTTTAATCCCGCCAATCTGTGGTCAACTTTTTTTTAATAATTACAAAAATATATCTTTCTAACTGCTTACTAATCATGTTTAATTTTTTCTATTTTTAGTTTTGTATAAATAAGCTAAAGGTGCAACTACGGCTAGAAACATTAAAATCGATAACAGTACATCGTCTGGATCATCTAAATCAACCTCGGATTTCATAATTTTTAAAAGAAAAAAAGAAAGTAGTATATTGACAAGCACACATACAATACGCATAGCTGTTATGACTGTAGTTTGTTCATGGCTATCTTTCCAGAATTTAGTACCTACAACAAGTAGCAAGTCTACTAAACCTGCAAGTAAAAAAATAAAATAAATTTGGTTCCTATCTATTCCATTGATGAAAAAAGCGAACCAAACAATTGATGAAAGCAAGGTAAGCGCTCCAAAGATTTTTTTTGACATACTATTGATATATTTTATTTTAATACTTTCGTCTGTTGATGTTTTAATTAAAAACGTTTTAAACTAATTTCTTTTATTGTAGTTTTAACTAAACAATTCATTTGATCGTGTAATCAGATAGCGAATTTGCAATCCGTGCGCATTTCAATTGTCACGATCAATTTTTTTACATCATCTAATTTTTTTCTCACTTTATCGATATACTAAGTGGTCACGGATTGCAAATTTGCGATCGGGATATAACTTAGATAATACAACTAACTACGAAATTTCAGCCCACTTTAAGACACAATTATTTTCAAAATTAGTATGCATAATATGCTCATCTTCACCGATAAATTCCTCAAGAAAATTTGCGCTAAATCCCCAGCCATCTGATTTTTGTGCTTTTTTCAAAACGTTTACAAGTGGATAAAACGTTTTTTTGTAGTTCCCCTTTTTGTTAAACTTAGCTTCATGCTTGAGTTGATCTTTGGAGTTACAAATTATCAAATAGCCTTTATGTTTACTAAATCTCATTACACAATTTAAACTTCCTGTAAAACTTGCTATTCTATTTTTTACAATTTTACGTTGACAAGACCTGAACAAAATAGGTCTCTTCACGGGTAAATAATTCCTTAAAACTATATCCCACACATCATAAAAAGCTTTCGTTTTCCCCAAATAATCTGTTAGAATCCATTTGCAAATGAATGTTTTTGTATCCTGTGTAATTGTTGAATCTGCTTGTAATATATCAAGCAAATTTTGCGCTATTTCATTCTTTTGGTTCTGGGTCAATCTATATGGAGATTCTTTTTTCATATTCAGGGAATATATCATTACAATTTAAACAATTACGATAATCAAACTAGTATAATACATCAAATTAAAATATATGTAATAATTAAATTAATATAATTTAAGGTATCTTAATATTTGCAACTATTTGAAATTTAATTCTATTTTGATCCGATAGGGAGGATTTGCAATCCCAGCGAATTCCAATTGTCAAGACCACTTTTTTTATATCATCTAATTTTTTTCACTTTATTGATATACTATTTAGTCACGGATTGCAAATTTGCGCCATCGGGGTGTTGTAGGGCGCAACAATATCTGCAAAGCTCTTCGCTTCCAATATTATAATAGAAGTTATTTTTGATGTCTTTTAATTAAGATTACATCATTGAGAAGTATAAAATATTATTCTTTATGAGTCCAGCCTCTTTGTACAGCAATATTTTTTAATTTTTTTGCTTTTTTCTTTATTTGAGTTGAGGATGATACTCTAGAAAAATCTATAACTGAATGACCATCAAATGGGTCATTGTCTTCTTCCACTTTTAATTCTCCTACAACATTAACTTCGTCAATGCTTACCGACAAAACCCCAGCAGATTTAAAATTTCTTGTAAAATGAATAAAAGATTCTTCAGGAGTGAATTTTTCTCCATTATAAACCGATAATTTATCATTGTCTTTTTCTGATGGTGTAAAAGATAAAGAAGCGATATTATTTTCAGTCAAAAATGCTTGAGAAGATATAGTGTCATTTTGAACCCAACTTGGGTGAATTTGTCTATGTATTAAAGTGTCTTCTTTCATTTTAACCTATATATTTAGTAATTAAACTATTTAGTGAAACCCAATTTTGTTCTACATTTAAGTCTAATTGCTCTTCAAAATCATTGCCATCGTTTTCCATCTCAAAATAAAATAGGGTAGAATTGAAATTTGATAAATTTACTTCTAAAGAAATCTCATTATTATCTTTTTTCCATTCTAGTACAATATCTCCATTTATTGTTGGGAAAATAGCAGGTAACGTTAAATCATTATTATAATAATTCTCAAAGTAATTTTTAAATAATTCTAATTTTTCAATATTTAATGCTTTTCCATCAATGCCGTCGTACCATTTGTCTTCTAAATTTGATAATTCAGAAAGTCTAACGCTTATATCAAATGGATCTAGAATATCCATTGATTCGATGTCTTCAATATGGATTAGTTTATTGTTTTCATTGAAAACTCCCGTTGCTTTAATGGATACAAGAGTTTTGTTCTCATATTCTTGAAAAGCTGTAAGTATTGTATCTTGAAAATCTTTGGTAAAAGGGCATTCAATTATATTACCATTAATTTCTATTTTAAAAATTTGATTTTTTTTGTCAATCGATGGAATTAAAATATTCTCTTTTATTTTTTCAGAATATTCTAAATTCTCATTTCTTGATAATAAAATTTTTCTTCTGGTATTTTTATTGAATTTTATATTTCTAGAAGAACTTGGTTCATTTAAGAAATCAATTGTTTCACCTTCTTCTAAATTTTTACCAATTCTATTGAAATAGTTTAAAAATTTTGTTTCAATTTCTATAGATTTACCAGCATTAACATTTTCGACTAATTCAAATACTTTTTCCCTTGCTAATTCAAAATAGCTAAAATTTTCAGTATTTTGAATAGGTATTGTTGGAGTAGTCAAACTTGTAATAGCTGCTATTAAAATTTTAGGAATTGTACTTCCTTCTTCAATACTTGATAGCTTTAAGTAAACATTTTCTGTAAATCCTTTTGGAACTCTTTTTCTTGAGGGGTTTTTTTCTAAATATATTTTTTTTGCAAGTTCAAAAACCAATTCTTCAAATGCAGAAAAGTCTTCTAACATACTTACAGGAAGAGTATGGTCATCAAATCGATGGCCTTCTAATTTAGGTGTTAAAAAAATCTTCGCTGTAGACATATTTAATTTGTTTGTACAATATTAAATAAAAAAATACTCATTTAGTTTGTCTTTAACTTTATTTTTATTGTTGCGCACAGATTGCTAATTTAGAGATTTTTTTTAAAGTATGCTTCCACAAATTTTTCGTTTAAAGATACTGTATTTTTTCTATCGAGTTTTAACTTCGGTTTTGTACAAAGAAGAATGGTTATATATTCTTAAAGTTGCTGTTTTTTTTACGTTTTTTTTCAGTTATGCCCTATAACTGTCAGCTTGCCGCCGTTTTTTCAATGGCGACTAACGCAGGTTATAACTTATATTTGAACATCTTAAAAAAACAATTCTATGAAATAGTAAAACAACATCCAAAACGAGAATACAAAGTATTCGATCTGGGGAAATTATCGTTTCTAAGCAACCAATGAACAAATAGTAGCTGGTAGCTTTTTTTGTTGGGCATACTGCCTATAAATCATTTGCAAGCTTACTTTTTCTTCCCCTTTTTCTCCTTAACAAACAACCCAGCTGTATATTTCTCATACAAATCAAACAAAAACTCCATACGCTTAGCTTCACTGGTGAATGCCTGTTTGCTATAAGCTGCATCAACAGCCTTGTCGAGTTCATTATGAGCTTTAACAAGTGCCGGAGGCATGGTTAAAGGACTGTATAAATCTGCTAAGGAACTACTAGGAAAACTAGCTCTAACGTCTAATACATTTTGCGCTTTGTCCTCAATAGTTTTAATGTGTTTTTCACTTGGATTCTCTGGCCATGGATAATTGTTGTAAACATTATCTTTTGAATATCTAAAATCACTTTTTAATCTGCCGCAAGTAGTTTTTACCCAAGCCATGTGCATAGTTGACACTAATACTCCAAAATGAAATAAAGTTCCATTAGAGACAATATGTACGAGGTTAGTAGGAACTGTTTCATTCGTTAATAAACCTATAGGGATATATTTTCTTCTTTCAGATGAAACACCAGGGATTACAATGTAAGATTTAGGAAGTTTGGTATCTCTAAATTGGAATGGAGTTGCTGCAAATTTCTTAGTTGATGGTGCTATACTATTCTCTCGAAACTGCTTAACCTTTTCAACTCTATTCATTACACCTTTGATTTTTCTATACAAACTAGGGTCAACATCATATAACCAAATACACCATCTTTTTATGTTATTTATATATTCCTGAGAACCAATTGTTTTTTTTAAAAAAGGTATAGCTTCTGGATATTCTTTAATTAAATCATCTTTTTCTATTTCCGATAGTAGTAAATGACCACCATCTAATGGCATATTACCAAAATTCATGTTGGGAACATTACAAATAGGATTTGAACTTTTGTTTATCAATAAATCTTTTGCATCCACCAAATACGGATTAATATTTTTTGCTATTATTTCGTGAGCTTCGCCTTTGATATCTTCATATTCATATATTCGTTTATCATTAGAATCAAAGTTGGCAAAACCAATAATAACGCAATATACAGCCGCATTCCCTTTGGCTTCATTGCTCCATCTAAAAGTACGGTGTGCAAAATGAATTTTTATGCCATATTTATTCAGCATTTGTCCCCAAAGAATGCTGGTTTGTTCACCTTGAACAATAGAATTAGTGGAAACAAAAGCCCCTTTTATTTTGGTATCATGAATGTATTTGGCGGCTTTTAAATACCAACCTGTCACATAATCTAAAACACCACATCCGGGAATATTATTAAATTCTTTTACAATTTGGTTCCTCTGTAATTGGCTCATTAATTTAGAGCCTATAAAAGGAGGATTCCCAATGATATGTGTAAGCTCTTTTTTAGAAACTACCTCTTCCCAATTTACTTCTAGAGCATCGCCATGAACTATTTTAGCTGATTTTTTAAGAGGCAAACGAGCAAAATATTGTCCAAACTCATTGCTTATCATCATATTCATTTGGTGATCCATCAACCACATGGCAACTTCGGCAATACGTGCGGGAAACTCTTCATATTCTATGCCACACATCATGTCTACATCAAGCCACATGATTTCTCTAATATCAAGAACGCCTTGACCTGATTTATAGGTAGCGCGCAATACTTCTAGCTCCAGTAAGCGTAATTCTCTATAGGTAATCACTAAGAAGTTCCCACAACCACAGGCGGGATCAAGGAATTTGAGTTGGCTAATTTTTTTATGAAATTCTGGTAGTTTGTTTTTATTGCTTTTTATGGTTTCAAACTCAGTCCAAAGTTCATCTAGAAACAAAGGCTTAATTAATTTCAAGATATTACTTTCACTGGTGTAATGCGCTCCTAAATTTCTTCGCTCTTTAGGGTTCATGACACTTTGAAACATAGAACCAAAAATGGCTGGCGATATTTTGCTCCAATCAATGTAACAACACTCTAGTAAGGCACGGCGCATTTTACTATCAAAACTAGCCATAGGAAGAATCTCTTCAAACAATTTTCCGTTTACATACGGAAAGTCATTGAGTTGTTCGTCTAAGTTTTTAAAACGTTTTTCTTTTGGAGTATTTAAAACCTGAAATAATTCTTGCAGTTTAGAGGCTAGATCGCTTCCATCCTCGGCAGTTCTTCCTTCAATATAATCTTGTAGTTGTTGCTTGTCAAAAATAGTAGTATCCTCTGCAAACAAGCAAAATAATATTCGAACTAAATATACTTCTAACGGATGACCTTCATATCCAATTTCTTCTAATCGGTCGTGAAGTTTACCCATCAATTCAGCCGCTTTGATATTCGCTGGATCTTGTTCTTTATAGGTTTTCTTTTGATACCCAAGTATGGAACCAAAACTTTGAACATTGAGAACTAATTCATCAAGTGTAAACTGTACTGTAGTTTGTTCCTCCGTATCATAAAGCCTAAAAATATGAAAGTCGCAAACCAAAACGTATTTGGGTAATTCGTTTTGCTTTAATCCGTGTGTGTAATCTATAGCCTGCTGAAAAGCTTTATCCAGGTTTTTACCCCGACTTTTCATTTCAACTAAGATGGTTCCCTTCCAGAGTAAATCTATATATCCATCTGCATCTGAGAGTTTTTTTACCCTGTGCTCAAAAGTCCCTATCTTTTTCCGAGTTATCCCAAAAACTTCAAAAAAAGCATCTAAAAATGGTTTAGCATCAGCTTCTTCATTAGTGGTATCTTTCCATTCTTTAGAAAACCGAACAGCTCTGTCTTTAATCTCGTTCCAGCTTAACGCCATAATTATGAATTATTTAATCTTTATTTTTATTGACTGATAAATATCTTATCCTAATGACATTACCTTTTAATTCAATTATAAAAATGCACTATTGCTCATCTTCACCATCATTATTTTCGCTGTTCTCACAATCATCTAGCAAACTTTGAGCATTATTTAATTCTGATTGAACATCATCTAAATAACTTTCTGCTTCACTATAATTCCGTGAACTAGTGCAATCGTCACTATAATTTATAGCGTTTTCTGCCGCCTCAATTGCACTATCACATCCTAAACTTCTGGCATTGTTAAGGACACTTGCAGCGTCAAATCGTAAATCTTCAGCTTCATCCCAAATTTCTTCCAAAATAGAGCTCCGCCTTGTTGCAGGAACGTATTGGCCTTTTTTGCCGAAATAGAAAAGTAAAGACTCGCTTGAATCAGTAACTATGCTATTTTTTTTTATATCAGTTTTATACTGCCCAGGAATATACGTACTGTTAAATGGATTGTGTACACTATTAATACTTGATCTATTGTCGCAAGAAGTGAAGACTATTAGTACTAAAAAATATACAATTTTAGATGTTGATCTCATTTTAATTAATTTGTATTTTATGTTATCTTTTATCATTGGATAAATAATTATTTCAAAAAAAACTTAACATTATATGAAAAATCTAATCGCAATTGAAGTTAAAAATTACATCTATATTCTTTCAATTTTCTATTTACAAAAAAATGGATCAATTCCTCTAGCTTGTGTAGCAACTTCATTATAGTAACAAATATGTAAAGCTTTCGACCTTATATTGGTCAATTTTACGCGTGCTGAAGTTCCTCTTTCACTATCTGGGGCAGAAACAAATTTATCTTGATTAGCTGGGATATTATAAAGAGATACTATTTCTGTTTTATATTTACCGCCAGTGTCTTTAATATATTCCACTTCTACAACAACTTCGTCAAGCAAATATTCTGTATTGTTCGTTACACTTACATCTAAGTTGGTGATCCCTCCAAGTGCATCGGCAGTATAATCATTTGTGGTAGCGCCAACATAGTTTTCAATACTATTGCGTAACGCTCTATTTTTTTCAGTCAGTGCAGCACTAATTTCATCTCTAACTGGTTCAGCATTTTCAACTACGACGGCCGCTGAATCTATCACTTCTTCTGCACCCTCTACGTTATAAGATCTAGCATCATTAGTATTTGTAAACAAGAAAAGCATACCTAACAAAAAGACTATTGCAATAATTCCAAATGCAAAAAATATGTTTCGAACTGTATTGTTTTTTTTAACGTGTGCATTTATGCTACCGCCATAATCAGGTTTTGTATAAATTGGTGGGTTTATATTATAACTAACCGGATTTTCAAACTTTGGAGGAAGATTATAAGAATTTATAATTGATTGCAGTTCAGGAATATTTCCTGCTGTTGTCCAGTTTTGCAACCCATCAAACCAAACAGGTGTTTCGCTTTTAAGCTGCATTGTATTTAGCTGTTCCATTTCAAATGGCCCCATTTCAGTTTGTCCATTATGAATAAAATATTTTCTCATGCGTATTTTTGTTATTTAACTTACGTTACAATTTATATTATTTAATCTTTAATTTTTATGGATACCTCTACCCTATCCTTTGCAATCGCTCTCTAGAAACTGTGCTGTGCCACTGGTAAGAAACTTGTTTTTACAATCTAGTACTGATGTATCGTCTCGTTTACAGTGCTTTAAATTCTGTAAAATATTTCTAAACACTAGAAGAAACCACTATGGATTTTATCTATACAGTAACGCGTTTCATTTTTATTTGCAAAAAAAGGCAACGTGTTGTAAAATGTGGTATTTAATAGTCGTAAATGTAGGAAATTATAATATACAAAAGGTGTAAAAACAAAAAAACAACAGCTTACTTTGGGTTTGTTAAGCAAACGGTACGGAATAAAATTCGAACCTTATACTCAAAGATTTAAAACTCGTAGCTGATTGATTTGAAACTTAAAGTAGTACATACATTTGATAGGATGCTAGAATTCGATAGCAGATTTGAAATCCGTGCACATTCCAATTGTCAAGACCTATTTTTTTACAACATCCAACTTTTTTCTCACTTTATCGATATACTATATGGACACGGATTGTAAAGTACAAACCTAATGGTAGTTTATATAATAAAATCAGAAAATAAAGACAGCTACTCAATCTTTTAGTTATCAGATCAGTACAACACTATCTGAAATTATATCAAAAAGTAGTAATTGCATAATTTTATTAAATAATTCTATAAAAAACATTCTGAGAATATGAATTAAATTTGAATTAATAGAAGATTTCAAGAATTTAACTTGCTTTAAATGTTGAAACAAAGTAGTATAAATTTTGAAATGTCCTGGCAACTTCAAAATATTTAACTAAAACATTTTATTAAATGAAAAATTCACAGGATGAAAAACAGCGCGATTTGTCTCTTAACAAATCAGATGGAACCAACAAATTCCTGACTACCGATCAAGGTGTCCGCATCAATGACGACAATAATTCGTTAAAAGCTGGTGAAAGAGGACCTTCCCTACTTGAAGATTTTATTCTTAGAGAAAAAATTACACATTTTGACCATGAACGCATCCCCGAAAGAATAGTACATGCACGAGGGTCTGGTGCACATGGTTTCTTTGAAGTTACAAATCCGATACCTGAATTTACTAAAGCTGGATTTTTGCAAGAATTAGGATTAAAAACTCCCGTTTTTGCAAGATTTTCAACAGTTGCTGGTTCTAGAGGTTCTACTGATCTTGCCAGAGACGCGAGAGGGTTTGCTGTTAAATTTTACACACAGGAAGGAATCTATGATCTTGTGGCAAATAATATTCCAGTATTTTTTATACAAGATGCTTCAAAATTCCCAGATCTCGTTCACGCAGTGAAACCGGAACCTCATAATGAAATGCCTCAAGCGGGCTCTGCTCATGATACCTTTTGGGATTTTATCTCTCTCATGCCTGAATCTATGCACATGATTATGTGGGTGATGTCTGACCGTGCAATTCCTCGAAGCTATCGTATGATGGAAGGGTTTGGTGTACACACTTTTAGACTAATCAATGAAGCTGGAGAGTCTTGTTTTGTAAAATTCCATTGGAAACCTAAATTAGGGACTCATGCAGTAGCATGGGATGAAGCGCAAAAAATTTCAGGAAAGAATTCTGATTTTCACAGAGAGGATTTATGGGAAGCAATTGAAACTGGGAATTTTCCGGAATGGGAATTAGGTGTACAAATAATTCCTGCAGCAGAGGAACACAAATATGAATTTGATTTACTTGATCCAACGAAAATCGTTCCTGAAGAACTAGTACCAGTTACTATTGTGGGTCGAATGGTACTCAATAAAAATCCTGATAATTTCTTTGCCGAGACGGAACAAATTGCTTTTCATCCAGGGCATGTTGTACCTGGAATTGATTTCTCAAATGATCCGTTGCTTCAAGGAAGATTGTTTTCTTACACAGATACACAACTATCTAGATTAGGCAGTCCTAATTTTCATGAGATACCAATCAATAGAAGTATTGCGCCAGTTCATAACAATCAGCGGGATGGGCATATGCGTCAGGAAATCAATATGGGACGTGTAAGTTATCATCCTAATTCACTTGGTGGAGGTTGTCCTTACCAAGCTAAAATTAGTGAAGGAGGATTTTCAAGTTTCAACGAGCGTGTAGATGCGCATAAAGTTAGAGAACGAAGCGAAAGTTTTGCAGACCATTTTGGTCAGGCTAAATTATTTTTTAACAGTCAGACACCAACAGAAAAAAGCCATATTGTAAAAGCCTTACGCTTTGAACTAGGCAAAGTAGAAACTGCAGCTATCAGAATCCGAATGTTAGGGCTTCTATCTCAAGTAGACACGCAACTGGCAGAAAAAGTTGCTATAGGACTAGGCGCTACTCTCCCAACTGTACTAGAAACCCCTTTAAACAAGGGCGTTTCACCAGAAAACGAAATAAAAGGGCAGCAAGAATCCCGTACTGTGGAGTCATCAATTGTATCGTCTGCTGCACTTTCTATGCTTAAAAACCCAACTAATTCAACTACCATTGCTTCGAGGAAAGTGGCTATTATTTGTGCGCATGGGGTTTCGGAAGCAGCAGTAATGAATATGAAAAATGCGCTTATAAAAGAAGATGCCAAAGGCTTCATAATTGCACCGCACCTAGGTTCAGTTCGCACTGATTCAGAAGGAGCTATTGCTGCTGATTTCAGTTTTCTGACCTCCTCCTCAGTTTTATTTGATGCTGTTTACATTCCACACGGATTAGGATTTAGTACACTCCTGACAAATGATGATGTGATGGAATTCCTGAACGATGCCTATAAACATTGTAAAGTTATTGGCGCTGATGGTAAAGCAACCGAATTGATAAAAACGGCGCCATTTGCCTCTAAAATGCGAAGCGATGATTCAGGTATCCTATTATCCAATGCTATTGCAGACGAAACTTTTGCAAAAGATTTTGTAGCAGCTATGGGCGAGCATCGTTTTTGGAACCGTGAAATAAACTTATATAATTAACGATCAAAAATATACATATGAAAAATTCAGAAAAAACTATTGAAAGTAAACCTACTACGATAGACAGTAAGAATAGTACTGTAGTGCCTTCTCCAGAAGCTGCTGTAGATTTAAGAGACTTTTTTATTGATAGCGTTAAGGATATCTATTGGGCAGAAAACGCACTTGTTACAGCATTGCCAAAAATGGCAGAAAATGCTACATCAGCGAGGCTTGCGAGTGCAATTTTAGACCATCTGGCAGTAACTAAAAATCAAGTAACAAGACTCGAAAAAGTTTTTAATCTTCTTGGAGAAAAAGTTGAAGGAAAAAAATGTGAGGCTATGGCAGGACTACTAAAAGAAGGCGACAGTATACTGGAAGGTACTCAGCCAGGAGCTGTTAGGGATGCAGGTATTATCGCTAGTTCGCAAAAAATTGAGCACTATGAAATTGCAACTTATGGTACTTTATCTGCCTTTGCAAAAACACTTGGAGAAAATGATGCTGCAAAATTACTGACACAAACGCTGGCTGAAGAAAAAGAAGCGGACTGTTTACTCAGTGATGTTGCGCTCAATATTGTTAATAGTGTAGCTGCTGAATAGCAATAATCGGTGTGCGCAACTGATTGATAGAAAACTATTCTCGATGCCCGTTCTATTTTATTGAAACATCTGTACCTAGTGCAGATGTTTTTGCATAAAAAACAGTTTGTAATACTACAGTATACTTTCATCTCAATAATTCCTCATTCCCGCTTTAAAGATTCTTGTAATAAAGGAGCATTTACTAATTTTTGCAATTGTTATTTTTGACAATTACTTTTTATGATTTCCTGTTATTATTTACCTGCTGTAGTTGCAATTTGTTTTGTAAAGCTACTTGTAATCTTGGCTATACAGCTAGCTAAATATCTAATAATGTGAATTTTGTAACTATTTATAATAATTTTGTATCTAATACATTTTACTAATCTTTAAATTTGTTTTTCAACTAATAACATAATTAATTTCTAAATTTAAAAGTTATGAAAACGACAACAGATCAGCTAGAAAAAGTCCGTGATGGAGAGAAAAAAAAGACAGTAACAACTGCCAAGAAAAAAAATGATGAGCCAAAAAAAGATGTTGTGAAAGCTAAACCTGATGCAGCAAAAGACTTAAGAGATTTTTTCGAAGACGGCTTAAAAGATATTTACTGGGCAGAAAAAGCATTAACAAAAGCATTGCCTAAAATGGCAAAAAACGCAACGGCTTCAAAATTAATTCATGCGTTCGAGAGTCATTTGAAAGAGACCGAAGAGCACGTTACTCGTTTGGAAAAAATATTTGAATCTTTGGGTCTCAAAGCAGTTGCCAAGAAATGCGATGCAATGGCGGGACTACTTGAAGAGGCTGAAGGAATTATCGAAGAAACTAAAGTTGGAGATGTTCGTGATGCCGCAATGATTTCAGCAGCACAAAAAGTAGAGCATTATGAGATAGCAACTTATGGTACTTTACGAGTGTATGCAGTTACTCTTGGTGAAACAAAAGCTGCCTTGCTTCTTGCAAAAACACTTGAAGAAGAGAAAAATGCTGACGTAAAATTAACAGAAATAGCTGTTTCTCATATCAATGTAGACGCTGTACACGAAAGCCATAAATAATATTAAGTACTTCATCACGAATTTTATCGTGATAAAAAACGCTCGAATCATTGATTTGGGCGTTTTTTTTAGTTCTTTTGAAATTCTTCTTTTCATTATCAAAAAGTTTTGAAAATCGTTCTTTTTCAAATTTAAACTACCAACTATTCCGTATTCAAGAACAGGAAAGACTGTTGAAGAGCAGGACAATTTCAAGATATTTAAAAGCAGATTGTTTTGAAATTAGAAGTATTACATACATTTAATAAGATACTAGATTTGATTAGTTCCATTTATCAAAAAGTCTTCGCTAAGCACAAACCTAATTGTTTTCCGTTGTAAAAAGGCGCAATAACTGCTGTTGTATTGTTTCTTTCGGACCCAAATAATTTCCTATTTATAAATGGATTCATCCAATACGCAATTTTGGTGCTCAAAATCCCAATTCCTGCACCGGCGGCAACATCTGTAAGCCAATGTTTATTGTTGACAATTCTAAAAGCGCCTGTTCCTGTTGCAACAATATATCCTGAAATTCCGTACCAAATTGATTTGTCTTTGTATTCCTGCCATAAAAATTCTGCTCCTGCAAAGGCAGTTGCAGTATGCCCTGATGGAAATGAATTATTAGAACTCCCGTCAGGTCTTTCGATTTTAGTTAATGATTTTAACGACAAAACGGTTGCAGACATCATGATGTAGGAAGTAACCAGAATTACAGAACGATCCTTCAAATTATTTTTTCCTTTAATTCCAGCAGCATTCAATGCATAAACTGAAAAAGCAGGTGCATATTGCGAAAAATCGTCAATAGTAGTCTTCCTGTCAATATCTTCTTTTACTTCCGCTTGAATTTGAGAATTAAAACTTTTTAATTGGTCACTTTCAATACCTATAAAACCATATCCCATTAATACAGCCGGAATAATCAGCTGTTTATAATTGAATTTGATATTTTGAGGAATAGCAGTTTTCGCAATAGTATCTGTCTTTACTACTTGAGCATTTAAGGTTGCGAAACTAAAGCACATAAAGAGCATTACTTTTAACATAGGGTTAAATGTATGTGGAGCACTGCTGTTGATTGATTTAAACATATCATTTTTTCTTTGACCCTAACTATCATCCTACCTATGGTATACCAATTATTAAGGAATATACTTTTTGTGACAACAGCCAGAAATAAAACTAAACTAATTGTTGCAATATAAAACAATAATCGTGGGGAAATGCTTCTAAAACTGTAAAAAAAATTAACTAAATCACCTTCGACTTGAAGTACATAAAATTGGTTTGGAAGAGGTGAATTATGCAAGGTTAAAGCTTTTTACTTTGCCAAAGATTAAAAAAGATTCACACCGATTTATCAGTGCTGATCTATTTAATAGGAGGCCAAACATTTTTTAGAAGCTAAAGTGGCTAGTTTTACCTATTTTGAAACTGATTAAAATTTATCAAATTACCAAATAAAAAAGACTGCCTTGCTATTGGAGAGATAATAATAAACCATGTTGTAATAAAAGTAGCGAGGAAAATCTACCTGTAAAATTGATTTTTTTAAGCATACCACTTTCGGATAAAAAAAAATCATATTATCAAGTAAAGGTTTCAAGAAAAGCAAGTTTTTTTTTTAAAATACTACCTTGCTTTTACGATAAAGTTGGTCGGGAGTAGAATTTTGATTTTACTATTATTGATGCAACAAAAATTATTGAGTGAATATTTTTTTGAAAACGCGCAGGGCTTGGTATTTATTTTTAGAAACTGGAACTTCTCTTTACTTTCTTCTTTTTATTATTACTTTTCTGGCTTTCACTATGGTTATTACGGAATAAGATCTAAAAAATGTTGATGTGAAAGTTGGAGTTCTTTAAAAAGGATATAAATTTTTAAAACATAAAAAGAAATAAAATTCCTTACTTATTATTTTTCTGTTATTAATATTCATACACCTTTTTCTACTTAATTTTGTAAATGTAAAAATTTTAACATGAATAAAAGTATAGCTTAATTTTGAAAAATGAGACATAAAATAATATTATTTTTGCCTCCATATTGTCAATTAAACTTTATTGGTATAGACGTATCACAGAAAATTATTAAATGTAAGAACTATTGGTTCTTGGGAATATACTAGAATATTTATAAAAATAATATAGATTTAATACTGTTTTCCATTTTTTTTAACATTTACAATGTATATTTAATTTTTGATCTTAATCTTTATTATACTTTTGTAAAAATATAAAAGTCGTTTTTTAGGATTAAAAGTCGTTTTTTGATAATAGCTTTTTTTAAGTAAGTGCTAACTTTGTAATTCTATAAAACCAATAAGGAAGCCCCAAATAACAAAACCAAAAACCTATGAAAACAAAAATTTATTTATTCCTTTTAACTCTAATTACCCTGAATAGTTTCTCGCAAGAAACTAAAATGAGTATTAAAGAGCTCATTAATTTTTCTGAATTACCCAGTAGAACAGTCGACACGCCAAGTTGGGCAAATGTGTTTTATGACAATCCAGACCAAATTAACTTCTTAACAATAGAAAAGGAAATTAACGATTGGATGCTTGAGGCGAAAAAAAATAGAAAAGAAAAAATAATTAAAAACACTGACTTTAAGACCGATATCGAAGCTGTTAAAGAGTTTGAAAAAGAACTTCAAGAAAGTATTTCAGAAATTCCAATTGTTCGGTTTGCCTCACGATTTATAAGAATAATACCAAACGAGTGGATAAATAAAGAAGGTAAACTAACCTTACCCTCTAAAAATGAGTTTATCAAAGATGCACAAAATAAACAAAAAATTATAAGTACTGCCAATCAAAAAAACACAATTGTAAACAACTGGTCACAAATTGGCGCTAAAGAAGTTATTAGTAATGGAGTACCTATCGTGGGAAACACAAATGTTTATTTTTTAAGTATTGCACCTTCTCAAACTAACACAAGACTGGCTTGTACAGAAAATGGTGCGTTGTATAAAACCATAGATGCAGGAGCAAATTGGACGTACTTAAATGGTTATGGTGGTCTTGGTCAATGGGGCGGACCTACTGCTTTTCATCCTACCAATCCAAATAAAATAATTTTTGGATGTAAACCTGCTAAGATAAGTTCTGATGGTGGATACAATTGGACTAATGTATCACTTTCGGAAATTTGCAATGAAATTTTATGGTCTAATAATGGAACAACTATCATTGCAGCTACAACAGCTGGTGTTTATGTTTCTGTAGATTCAGGATTAACATTTAGTCAAAAACAAGCAGGTGTTTTTATGGATGTCGAATTTAAACCAGGAAGTACATCTATTGTCTATGCTATTAACGATCAAGGTGTTTTTTATAAAAGTACCGATGGCGGATTAACTTGGACAATAAAACCCACAAATTACTCACTCACAACCGGTAAAGATGGTTTTTTAATTGGCGTCTCTGCCGCAAATCCAAATCTAGTAGCCATTGCTTTTTTGACAGGAGAAAAAACCGAATTGATTAAAAGCACCACTAGTGGCGATAATTTTGTACCGCTATCAGTAATTAATACTGGGTATTCTAATGGATGGTATGATTTTGTGTTTGGAATTTCACCTATCGATACAAATATTTATTTTGTTGGTGCATCTTCATTATCTAAATCGGTCGATGGTGGTTTGACTGCTAACTATGTTGGTGGTTATTCTGGTCCATTTGGCATACATCCTGACATACAAGATCTTCAATTTATTGGTAATACAGTTGTCGTGGCAACGGATGGCGGTGTAAGCGAATCGACAGATAATTTTAGCAGTGCAGTTAATTGGAAAAGTACTTGCAAAGGTTTAGACGCCTTAGATTATTGGGGATTTGATCTCGGTTTTAATACGGATCAAATGGGCGGTGGCAAGTACCACAATGGGAACGATATTTTTAATCCAAATTGGAACAATGGTAAAACATTATTTATTGGTGGCGCTGAAGAAGCAACTGGAAAAGCTATTTTTAGCAGACCAAATTCTTTAGCTTATTTTGGACCAAACGCCACAAATGGCTTAGATAAAAAATTTCGTTTAATTGATGTTGAGTATAATACTACTGTTACTGGCTCGCATACTTTCACAATGAATAATAATCTTGCAGTTCGAGGATTACGCAATAGCGATACATCATCTAACACTACAGATAGTAATATTATTTATACAGGTTTTGAAAACAATGTAATGATCTCTTATGATAACGGAGTTAATAGTCAAGTTTTAAAAAGTTTTAATTCTTTGGTTTGGGATGTAAAAACCACACGCAAAGATTCTAAAGTGATTTATGCGCTAACCCAAACTGATGGTTTATGGAAAACTAGTGATGGAGGCGTCAATTGGTCTATTTGTAACATGACGGTAAATAATATTAACCTAAAGCCTAATGGTCTTAATTGTTTTATTGATGTGTCGCAAACCAATGCAAATGAAATTTGGATTACAAATGATAACGGCAACTCAAATGCACGAATTTCCAAAAGTATTGATGGTGGTCAAGTATGGACTAACTTAAATACTACAACTTTAAACGGCTTTGAATCTAAACAAATAATACACCAATATGGCTCGAATGGCGGGGTTTACTTAATGGGTCAGACAGGATCAATAGCTAAATGTTTTTACAGAAACAACACCATGCTCGACTGGATTGACTATTCAGCTAACTTATCGATTCTTACTTCAAGACTTAATATGTTTTTTAAAGCATCTTATTATAAAGAAAAATTGCGAGTAGCCAGTCATATGGGAGTTCAAGAAATTTCTTTTTATGAAAGGAGTAATCCTGTGGCACAGCCCACTACAAACATAAAAGAAATATGTGTAAACCAAGAAGTGACCTTTAATGATTATAGTATTCTTGATTATGCAGGCGCAACTTGGGAATGGTCGTTCTCTAAAACACCAATATATTTACATGGTACAAGTGCAGGTTCGCAAAATCCAGTTGTAAAATTTTTATCTGCAGGAAGTGTCGATGCTACATTGAAAGTAACAAACAGCTCGGGAATATCTGATGCTAAAACAATTACGAATTTTGTTAATGTAAATTATGATGCGTCAAGTTGTACATTATCAAATTCAGATTATTTTTACGAGTTTGAATGTGTTAACAATATTTCAAATATTCCTAACGTACTGGTTGCCTCGCAAGGATTAATAACAAATTTTAATAATGCGACTTCTGGTAAATTTTTAGTGAACCTAAATTTTGGTATGAATTGTTATGGTTATTGGAGTGGTCGTTTGATTGCTTTGGTCAATTTAGACACTGATCAAATTAAAGTTATTCGTTTTAATAATATTGCTGGCGACTATTTAGAATTATGGGGTGACAATACTAGTACTGTTACAAGTGTCAAAACTAATTGGGCACAAATAGGTTTTTCATTAATTAATAATGCACTATACTTTAATCATATCAGTAACCGCTGTACAGACGACAGTGGTCAAACTAATATTCCTATTATTTTTAAAAATTCTTGTTGGAAACCTTATACTGATATTGGACTCGATAACACCGATTTAGCAGAATTACAAAAATGCAACAATCAAATTCCACAATCGGCGTCGGTTACTAATAATAACGATATTTTGGTGACAGATTTTGCAAACGCAGCAAGCGGAATTTTTTATGTAAATCTTATTGCTTCTACTTCTTGCAATAATACAAGTAATAATTTGAAAGCTATTGTCAATTTAAATTCAGATTTAATTCATGTTTTAGATTACAAGCATTTTGGATCGACTGCGACTTCTAGCACAACTGGAAACGAAACTAGTTCCGTTAATTCATCACTTACCACAAATGCACAAGTGAACTATTATTTAAACAACAACAAATTATACATCAAAAGAACTTCAGAAACCTGCAACGGATCTAGTTTCAGATTGAACCAATCTTGCTATTCAGCATTGGATGACAATCAAAATGGAGTTGACAATGCTTTAGAGCCTTCTAATTGTAACGGTTCACTATCTACAGCGCTATTTTCAGATGCCAACTCGCATCTCGTTGAAGATTTTTCATCGCTAGTTGCAATTCAGGCTGGCGTATTTGTTAACTTGAACATAAACTCGAGTTGCAATAATACTAATGCATCGATTTATTTGAATATCGACTTTGGTAAAAATTTAATACATGTAATCAATTACAAACATTTTGGAAGTGCAACATCATCAACTATTTTAAACAACGATACTCCAAATGTATATTCAGAATCTGCAGTAAACGGCAAATTAAAATTTATGCTGATTGATAAAAAATTATATATCCAAAGAATATCAACTTCTTGCTCAGGAAGCAATTATCAAATCGCAAACTCTTGTTATTCTATGACTTCTCAGCAAATGTTGGCTATAGATAATTTTATAACCAATGGCGAAAATACCATAACTGCATATCCGAATCCTAATCAAGGAAATTTTACTATAGATACCAAAACAAATACCGATGATTTTACTTTAAGTTTTTATGATTTGAATGGAAAATACATTTCACCAAAATATCAAAAAACAGAAAATAATTTATTGCAAGTAAACATGGAGCAATATGCTGACGGATTGTATTTTGTAATCGTATTTGATACAGTAGAAAATAAATACAAGTATTTAAAAATCATTAAAAAGTAAATTAACCCCAAATTAAACTATTATGAAATTAAAACTAATCATCGCTTTACTATTATTTCAATTGGGTTTTTCTCAAGAAACCAAAATGAGTATTAAAGACTATATCAACTTTTCTGATTTGCCATCAAAAACTAACGAAACGCCTAGTTGGGCTAATCAATTTTATGAAAATCTAGAACAAGTTAATGTCAATAAATTAAAAACAGATATTAATAATTGGGTTATTGCTGAAAAAAAAGAAAGAAAAGATAAAGTTAAAAATGAAAACGAAAATGAACCAGAAAACGAACTACAAGAAAACATTAGCGAAAATCCAATTGTTCGATTTGCAATAAATTTTATAAATAAAGTGCCACAAAGTTGGATCAATGAACAAGGATTTATTGTTATGCCTACTAAAAATGCCTTTTTGAAAGAGGCTGAAAATCAAGAAAAAAATAGAACTAGCTATAATAAGAGCGTTAATAAAAATGTCTCAGTTAATAATTGGTCACAAATTGGGTCTAAAGAAATAGTGCAAAATGGTGTGCAAATTGTTAGTAGTACCAATATCTATTATATAAGTGTGGCACCATCGGCAACCAATATTAGATTGGCCAGTGGCGAAACAGGCGTACTTTACAAAACAACAGATGGCGGCGCAAATTGGTCTACTATTGCAGAAAACACTGGTCCTAGCGCATTTCATCCAACAGATGCGAATAAAATTGTTTTAGGAAGTAACCCATTCAGATTAAGTGCAGACGGTGGCACAACTTGGACAGTAAAACCAGTTACTGCAGAATGTAACGAAATTATATGGTCTACTAATGGTTCAACCATTCTTGCAGCCACAAATGATGGTGTATATGTTTCTTCAGATGCTGGAGCAACTTTCAGCAAAAGGCAAACGGGCAGTTTTATGGATGTAGAATTTAAGCCTGGTAGTTCAACTATTGCTTATGCAGTCAACAATGAAGGCGTATTCTATAAAAGTATAGATTCTGGACTAACATGGGTGGTAAAACCAACAAACTACAATTCTAATATTACCAAAAATGGTTTTTTAATTGCTGTCTCGGATGCTAATCCAGAATTAGTGTGTATTGCTTCTTTAACTGGTACTACTTTTGAAAGTGGTAATGCAGTAGAAATAATTAAAAGTACCAACAGTGGTGAAAATTTTGCACTACTTTCAAACTCCAGTATTTGGCGTTCGCAAGGTTTTTACGATTTTGTTTTTGGTATTTCCCCTACCGATGTAAACACCTATTTTTTGGGTATTTGCTCCTTTTATAAATCAACTGATGGTGGTTTAACATTTAATGCAATTGGTGGTTACAATCCACCTTTCGGAATCCATCCTGACATGCAAGATATGGTGCTTTTTGGAAATACTGTTGTGTTATCCACCGATGGTGGCGTGAGTGAATCTACGGATGGTTTTACAAGTCTTGCTAACTGGAAAAGTACTTGTAGAGGTCTTGAGGCTCTTGATTATTGGGGATTTGATTTAGGTTTTAATACTGACCAAATGGGTGGCGGAAAATTTCATAATGGCAATTCTATGTACAATCCAGATTGGAACAATGGAAAAGCAATACACCTTGGCGGTGGTGAAGAAGCTGATGGTAAAGCTATTTTTAGTAGACCCAATTCCATGTTTTTTTCTGGTGTAGGAAAGAATTTTAAACAGATAGATATTAGTTACAACCCAAATCACACTATTACTTTTCCGTTTACATTAGAAAACAATCTTTATTATTTTGGAGAACGCAATAGCGATACAACTTCGAATACTGATTTTAGCAATATTATCTATGCAGCCACAGGAAATAATGTTGTAATTTCTTATGATAACGGCATTACTGGGCAAGTTTTAAAAAATTTCGGATCACTAGTTTGGGATATAAAAACCACTCGTAAAGATGCTAAAGTGATTTATGTTATGACACAAAGTACGGGTCTTTGGAAAACTAATGATGGCGGTCTTAGCTGGACTTTGTGCAAAATGACACTTAATAATACAAATTTAACGTCAAACGGAATTAATTGTTTTATTGATGTATCGCAGACAAATTCAAATGAAATTTGGTTAACCTACAATAAAGAATATACAACTAACCGAGTATTTAAAAGTATCGATGGTGGACAAAATTGGACAGATTTAAACACACCGATATTAACTAATTTTCAATCTAAGCAAATAGTGCACCAGTACGGTTCGAACGGTGGAATCTATTTAATGGGACAAGCCTATGGAATTTCAAAATGTTATTACAGAAATAACACCATGACCGATTGGGTTGATTACTCTACGAATTTAGTGAAACACACTGCTACATCTCGAAATGTTTTTTTTAAAGCAACTTACTACAAAGAAAAATTAAGAGTTGCTGGAACAATTGGCGTTCAGGAAATTCCTTTTTACGAAAAAAGCAATCCAGTGGCACAACCAACCACTAACATAAAAGACGTTTGTATTAATCAAGAAATAAAATTCAGCGATTATAGTATTCTTGATTATGCAGGCGCCACATGGGAATGGTCGTTCTCTAAAACACCAATATATTTAAATGGTACAAGTGCAGGTTCAAGAGATCCTATCGTAAAATTTTTATCTCCTGGTTCTGTAAATGCTACTCTTAAAGTAACCAACAGTTTAGGAAAATCAGATACAAAAACAGTTACAAATTTTGTTAATGTCAATTATGATTCGGCAAGTTGCATACGTTTGAATTCGGATTATGATTACGAAGTAAATTGTGTAAATAATATTCCTAGTGCGCCAAGCATTCCAGTTGGAGGTCAAGGATTGGTAACTAACTTTAATGGTGCTACAACCGGAAAGTTTTTAGTAAAACTGAATCTTTTGACGAATTGTCAAAGTTTTACAGGCAGTTTAAATGCAATAATTGATTTAGATACCGATCAAATTAGTGTGATACGTTATAGCCATTTTGATGATGGCGTGTTGCCAATATCGGTTACTGGAAACAATACTAGTACGGTTTTCAGTGCAAGCGTGCGCTGGGCAGGAATCTCTTTTTCTTTAAGTAACAATTCGTTGTATTTAAATCACGTTAGTAATTATTGTGCATCCACAGGTCAGACTGGCAGAACTGTTACTTTACAATCCTCCTGTTGGAAGCCCTATGCTAGTACTGGTATAGATAATGGCGATTTATCAGAATTACAAAAATGCAACAATCCAATTCCACAATCAGCATTAGTTACAGACAGTAGCGATATATTGGTAACCGATTTTGCAAATGCAACAAGCGGACTTTTTTATGTGAATCTAAACGCTTTTACTTCTTGTAATAACACAAGTAATAATTTAAAAGCCATTGTAAACCTAGATTCAGATATAATACATGTGCTTGGATACCAACATTTTGCTTCAACAAATTCAGATGTTACAGGAAACGAAACCAGTTCTATAACCAGCACATTGACTGCAAATGCACAAGTGAATTATTTCATTAGTAACAATAAACTTTACGTTAAAAGAATTTATAATCCTTGCGGTAACGGAAATTTTAGACTTAACCCATCTTGTTGGTCTGCTATGGATGACGATCAAAATGGAATTGATAATACGCTTCAACCTTCAAATTGTAACAACACCATTTCTGGCACTACAATAACGGATTCGAATACAAATCTCATTCAAGATTTTGCATCGATTGCAAGAGTACAAAATGGTGTTTTCGTTAAATTAAATATAGGCACTAGTTGCAACACCACCAATGCAACAGTTTATTTGAGTATTGATTTACTAAATAATTATATACATGTTATCAATTACAGGCATTTTGGTTCCACTACTTCATCTTCTGTTTTGAATAATGATTCACCAAATGTATATTCTGAATCTTCTGTAAACGGAAAATTAAAATTTACTTTGATTAATAAAAAATTGTATATCCAACGGGTTTCTAACCCTTGTGCTGGAAGCAGTTATCAAATTACAGAGTCTTGCTATTCATTAGGTGCAGATCAAGTTTTGGCAATAGAAAATTTTGTTTCAAATTCTGCTGCCACCATTGTTGCTTTCCCAAATCCTACAACCAATTCGTTCACGATTGATACTAAATCGAATGATTCTGAATATAGTTTAAGTATGTACAACATCGATGGTAAGTTTATCACATCAAAATTTGAAAAAACAACTGATAACTTGTTGCAAGTAAATATGGAACAATATGCTGAAGGTTTGTATTTTGTGATAGTGTATAATAAAACAGATGATAAATACAACTATTTGAAAATAATTAAAAAATAACACTACGAAAACCAAAATAATATTTAAACTGTTTTGTAACTAATATTTTTAAATGGATACTATAATGCTAAAAAAATATGATTACAAGAAATAGCTGAATTACCATTGATTGAGAGTTAAAAACATAAAAAAATCATATCAAGTTATAAACAAAAATGTAAATTATGAAAAAAATTAAATTATTTATATTAATCATATGTTTTTCAGTAGGTTACGGACAACCTACGGGAGTTGATAAAAACAGTGAATTATACAAAAACGCGCCAGACTGGGCAAAATTAATGTTTTCAGAAAAACCAAATGTAAATGAGGTTGATCAATTATATTTAAAATATTTTCAATCTAGAGCTTATAAAAAATCAAATTATACACAATATTATAAGCATTGGCGCAGATCAGTTGATTCGTATTTGAATAATGACGGTCAAATTGATTTTTCAAAAAAAGCTAAATTTGCATTAGCCGTAGATAAACTAAGAAAAGATACACAATTAAACAGAGTAGCGAGTGGCAATTGGACAGCGTTGGGACCATTTAAAAATCCTAAAACTGGCGGCGTTGCGCCAGGTGGCTCTCAAGCAAACATTCTCTCGATTGGTCGTTGTGAAGGAACACCAAATATAATGTATTGTGGCACAGAACCTGGAGAAGTTTATAAAAGTACCGACGGCGCTAATACTTGGGTGAATGTTTCTAAAACTCTAGTTACTGCTGATGCAGTAGATACTGTTGTTGCGAACGCAGGCGTTTTTGTTGTCTCAGTGCATCCCACAGATCCAAATATCGTTTATATTGGTTCAGGTAATCAAGTTTTTAAAACTACAGACGGTGGCAATAATTGGGCTGTAGTTTTTACCAGTACTATTAGAAATAGTGGCTATATAATAAATCCTGCAGAAATACATATTAATGCAGCAAACCCCAATATAATTTTATTAGCTGGAAAAGAAGGTATTTATAGAACAACAAATAGTGGTGCAAATTGGAACCAAGTACTAAACAAGGAGTGTTATGATATTAAGGCCAAACCCAATAATCCAAATACATTATATTCTGTAATAAATAATACAACAACAAAAACACATCAGTTTCTTGTTTCTACAGACCTCGGTTTAACTTGGACAGCGCAAATAACTGGTTGGTACACATCTACAGATCCTAGTAGAACAGTAGGAGGCGCAAGAATTGCAGTTTCTGCAGCAGACAGCAACCGAGTGTACGTTATTTTAGCAGGTAACTCTAAACAAGGTGACCAAAATTTTATTGGTGTTTACAAAAGTAACGATAGTGGATCAAATTGGGCAAATACTATGGGATATGACGGCGGACCGTATAATGTAAACCATCCTAATTTAATGACTAATGATATTCTAGGAGGCTTTAGTTTTGACTTTGGAGAAGGAACAATGAATTTGGCCATTATGGCATCAAATACCAATGCTAACGAAATTTTAGTAGGCGGAATTGGTATGCATCGCAGTAATAATGCTGGGCAGTCTTTTACCTGTAAGTATAATTATGGATGTTCCAGCTTACCAATTTTACATGTAGATCAGCAAGATTATAGAGCTTTTGGTAATGAGTATTGGGCAACTACAGATGGCGGTATTTTTAAATCAAATGATTTTTTTGATACAAATTCAGAGTTTAAAATGGACGGCGTGAGAGCAGTAGATTTTTGGGGGTTTGGCTCAGGTTGGAACAGAGATATTTTAATTGGTGGTACTTTTCATAATGGTGTAGATGCCTTTGCAGAGGGCTTCCCAAGTGGAGAATTTTTAAATTTAACAGGCGGAGAACCACAATCAGGTTATGTTAGTCCTAGCAATCAATCACGTGTTTTCGCAACTATTCTAGGTAGTAAATTTTTACCACAAACAATTACAGGTGCTGTTCTAGATGCGCCACCAGGTAATTTTTTGCCAGTAAACGAATCACCTTGGTATGCAGAATCATCTGAAATAGAATTTCATCCAAGTTGCTTTAATTATATCTATAAAGGCTATGAAAACAAGGTTTTTAAAAGTTTAGACGGAGGCGAAACTGCCACGGTCAAATACACTGCACCCGCAGGAACAATGGTTTTAGGAATTGAAATTTCCAGACGAAACACTAATACCATGTATGTGGTGGTAAGACCTCCATACCCACAAAGTTGTTATCTTGCTAAAACTACTGATGATTGGGTAACAAATTCTACAATTGCGATGCCAGGAATTGGCAATAATAGAACTCTTATTAGCATAGATCCAGAAAATGATCAAATAATTTGGCTTGCTTATGCAGAGGGTGGAAATAACAATTTAGTCTATAAATCCATTAACGGAGGTTCAACTTGGGTTAACCAAACTACAAGTGAACTTAATGGACAAACTATTCAATCTATGACCACAATTGGTGGTACAAATGGTGGTGTGTATGTTGCAACTAATATAACGTGCTATTATAAAAATAATGCCATGACTAATTGGACTGTTTTTAACGGAAACTTACCAACAGTTATAAATGCACACGGTCTTCGTCCTTTTTACAGAGATGGCAAAATTAGAATGGCGAGTTATGGAAAAGGCATTTGGGAAAGTCAATTATATGAACAACCAACAAGGCCAGTTGCTAAAATAATGGTTGATAAATTAAGTGCTGCAACATCTTGTAATAGTGTTTTTAATTTCGACGATTATTCTATGTTAAATCATACCAATGCAACATGGGCCTGGACTTTTCAAGATGGAAACATCAGCACTTCAACACAACGCAATCCGCAAGTGTTTTTTAATTCTTCGGGAAATCACCTAATAACGTTAAAAGTAACAAATGCTAATGGAGTTTCTTCTACAGACACAATAACCGTAAATACCAGTTCGAGTTTAATTAGTGCAACGATAAATCAAGATTTTGAAGTAAATTTATTACCTCAAAATTGGTATCAGCAAAGTACAAGTACTTACAATTGGTCTTACAACGATGCAGTTGGTGGTTTCGGACAGAGTTCAAAATGTATGGTTTTTGATAACTTTAATATAAACGCATCAGGCACAACTGCCGACATGATTGCAAAAATCAATATGTCTACAATTAGTACTGCAAATGCAATACTCACTTTTGATGTTGCATATTCTTTTCATTCGGATGGTTATCAAGATGGCCTTCAAGTACTTGCTTCAAAAGATTGTAGCCCTAGTTTTGTAACTTTATATAATAAAGTAGGGCAACAATTAGCAACAGGACCATCAACTCAAGATTTATTTCTACCAACAGCAACGCAATGGCGCACAGAAACTATTAATTTGTCTTCTTACGCTGGTACATCAGATGTTTTAATCAAATTTAGAAATATTAATCAGTTTGGTCAAGCATTATATATTGATAATATAAAACTAAATGGTACAGCATTATCTTCAGATGATTTTAAATTTGAAACACCCTTGGTTTATCCAAATCCAGTAACAAGCAATGGTTTTGTAACTGTAAACGGAAATGACAATGACAATATTAAGTTTAATTTATTTAGTATTGATGGTAAATTAATAGATACGGTTTTTACAAAGTTTAATACTCCAATTCCTCTTGGTAATTACAATTTGAAAGAAGGAATGCTTTTGTATAAAATAATTTCTGAAGATAAAATACTAAACGGAAAGCTAATTATTTCGGACAGGAAATAGAGAATTAATAGTTTGATAATTCAATTAAAAAACTAAAATATGAAAACAAAAATTTATGTGTTGCTCTTGTTTTTATTAACAATCAATGGTTTTGCTCAAGATACCAAAATGAGTATTAAAGACTACATCAACTTTTCTGATTTACCATCAAAAACAAGCGAAACACCAAGGTGGGCAAATCAGTTTTATGAAAATCCAGACCAGATTAATGTAAAGAAATTAAAAAAAGAACTTCATGAATGGTTAATTGAAGAAAAAAAAGAGAAGAGAGAAAAAACTAGTAAAGAAACCGTTGAAAAGGATGAAAGTGATTTTAATGAAAGTCTTTCGGAAAATCCAATTGTGCGATTTGCACTAAATTTCGTTATGAAAGTTCCTGGTGAGTGGATTAATGATGAAGGTTTCATTGAAATGCCAACAGAAAAAAAAATTTTTAAAAACGCAGAGTTATTTGAAAAAAATAAAAGTAATATTAACGCTAAAAAGAGTGGCAAAAGTGTTTTAGTCAACAATTGGGAACAAATTGGCACAACCGAAGTTGTAGTTAACGACGAGCAAGTGCAAGCAATGGTAAATGTTTATTACTTAAATATTGCACCCTCTAATCCGAATATTAGGTTGGCAAGTGACGAAACAAATTCTAATTTTAAAACCACAGATGGAGGAGCAAATTGGACTTATCTTAACGAACACGGTGGGCCAAGCGCCTTTCATCCAACCGATCCTAATAAAATAATATTAGCCAGTAATCCGTTTCGTTACAGTGCAGACGGTGGTGCAACTTGGACTGTAAAACCAGTTCAAAGAGGTTGTAACGAAATATTATGGTCAAACAACGGCACTACCATTATTGCAGCTACTCACAATGGGCTATTTGTCTCGTCTGATGCAGGCGAAACGTTTAATGAAAGACAAGCAGGTTACTTTATGGATGTAGAATTTAAACCTGGCAGTTCTACAATTGCTTATGCTATTGATGATCAAGGTGTTTTTTATAAAAGTACCGATGCAGGATTAACTTGGACAATTAAACCAACCAATTACACGCTAAATACTGGTAAAGAAGGATTTTTGTTGGCCGTTTCTGCTGCAAACCCAGATTTAGTTTCAATCGGTTTTCAAACCAGAGGTGCAACAGGTCACGGCGTTGTAGAAATAATTAAAAGTACCAATGGTGGCGAAAATTTTTCATTTTTATCGATAAAAGAAACTTTGGTATTTACTCAAGGATTTTATGCTTTTGTTTTTGGTATTTCGCCAGTAGATACAAATATTTATTATTTTGGTATTTCCGATTTCTTAAAATCTACAGACGGTGGATTAACTTTTAATAAAATTGGTGGTTACGGTGGTCCTTTGAGCGGTAAAATTCATGCCGACATTCAAGACTTGGTTTTTATTGGAGAAAAAGTTGTGGTTTCCACTGATGGTGGCGTGGGAGAATCTCCAGATAACTTCACCAATCTTTCGCTCTATAAAACCATGACCAAAGGGATGTTTTCATTAAATTATATCGGGTTTGATATTGGGTTTAATACCGATCAAATGGGTGGTGGAAAAATACACAACGGTAATAACATTTTTAACCCCAATTGGAACAACGGTAAATCAATACATATCCATTCAAATGAAGCACCCGTGGGAAAAGCAATTTTCAGTAGACCAAATTCAATGTTTTATGAAGATTTGAATTTGAAACGGTTTAAACAAATAGATGTAGATTATTGTTTGAATTATACAGATTCTCATCCTTTTACGCTCAAAAACAATTCTTATATTAGTGGGCTAAGAAATAGTGATACCACATCGAACACACAAGATAGTAACATTATTTATTCAGGTTTTAATAACGATGTGATTATCTCTTATGATAATGGTGTAACTAATCAAGTTTATAAAAGTTTTAACTCATTAGTTTGGGATGTAAAAACAACCAGAAAAGACCCAAAAGTAATGTATGTAATGACCCATACTGATGGACTTTGGAAAACCAGTGATAGTGGCGCAAACTGGACCCAATGCAACATGACACTTAATAACATAGATTTAAAACCAGAAGGAGTTGAGTGTTACATAGACGTATCGCAAACAAATGCCAACGAAATTTGGCTTACTCACGGCAGCATTGCCAACAATACTAGGATATTTAAAAGCACCAATGGTGGACAAACTTGGACTGATTTAAATACACCAAATTTAAACGGATTTAATATTCGACAAATACAACATCAATATGGTTCGAATGGTGGTGTGTACATCATGGGAGTTCAAAATGAAATATCAAAATGTTTTTACAAAAACAACACCATGCCAGATTGGATAGATTATTCACCAAATTTAATGAGTGGAACAGCCAAAGAAAGAGTTTTTTTAAAAGCATCTTATTTTAAAGAAAGATTAATTGTTGCAAGTGCTAAAGGTGGTGTGCAAACAATCCCTTTTTACGAAAAAAGTAATCCTGTGGCACAACCAACAACCAACGTAAAAAACATTTGTGTAAACCAAGAAATAAAATTTAGCGATTATAGTATTCTTAATTATACTGGTGCAACTTGGGAATGGTCTTTTTCTAAAACACCTATTTATTTAAGTGGTACAAGTGCAACTTCAAAAGATCCTGTTGTAAAATTTTTATCTCCAGGAGTTGTAAATGCTACGCTAAAAGTAACCAACAGTTCAGGAATATCAGATACAAAAACTGTAACAAATTTTATAACTGTAAATTATGATGCCGCAAGTTGTTTGGTGTTAAATTCCGATTTTGAAAATCCTGTAAACTGTGTAAATAATATTCCAGCAGCACCAAGCTTAGCAGTTGGAAGCCAAGGATTAGTTACCAATTTTAATGGTGCAACAACCGGAAAATTTATTGTAAAACTGAATCTTTTTACCAATTGTGGAAATTATACCAGTAATTTGACTGCCATAGTCAATTTAGATAACAATCAAATTAGTGTTATCCGTTACAGTCATTTCGAAGATGGCGTTTTGCCAATTCAAGTTACAGGAAACAATACCAATAATGTAACGAGTTTTAGTAATCGTTGGGCGCAGGTATCTTTTTCGTTAATCAACAAAACATTATATCTAAACCATATTTTCAATTATTGTGCGTCAATTGGTCAGACTGACAAAACCGTTACTTTACAAGAATCATGCTGGAAACCATATAGTGCTACTGGTATAGATTCTGGAGATTCTAGTGAACTACAAAAATGTGATAATCAAATTCCGCAATCTACAGCAGTTACAGACAGTAGTGATATATTGGTAACAGATTTTGCAAGTGCAACAAGCGGACTTTTTTATGTGAATCTAAACGCTTTTACTTCTTGCAACAATGCTACCAATAATTTAAAAGCCATTGTAAACCTAGATTCAGATATAATACATGTACTTGGATACCAACATTTTGCTTCAACAAATTCAGATAGTACAGGAAACGAAACCAGTTCTATAACCAGCACATTGACTACAAATGCACAAGTAAATTATTTTATTAGTAACAATAAACTTTACGTTAAAAGAATTTATAATCCTTGTGGTAATGGCAGTTTTAGACTCAACCCATCGTGTTGGTCTGTGATGGATGACGATCAAAATGGAATTGATAATACCCTTGAACCTTCAAATTGTAACAACACTATTTCTGGTGCTACAATAACGAATTCGAATACAAATCTCATTAAAGATTTTGCATCGATTGCAAGAGTGCAAAATGGTGTTTTCGTTAAATTAAATATAGGCACTAGTTGCAACACCACCAATGCAACAGTTTATTTGAGTATCGATTTGCTAAATAATTCTATACATGTTATCAATTACAGGCATTTTGGTTCTACTGCTTCATCTTCTGTTTTGAATAATGATTCACCAAATGTATACTCTGAATCTTCTGTAAACGGAAAATTAAAATTTACTTTGATTAATAAAAAATTGTATATCCAACGGGTTTCTAACCCTTGTGCGGGAAGTAGTTACCAAGTAACAAATTCTTGCTATTCATTGGCATCAGACCAAGTTTTGGCAATAGAAAATTTTATTTCAAAGTCAGTCGCTACGGTTGTCGCCTATCCAAATCCTACTCAAGGATTATTCACAATTGATACAAGAAATAACACAGATGATTTCAGTTTTAGTTTTTATGATTTAAACGGTAAATACATCACTCCAAAATATGAAAAAACTGGTGCTACCTTGTTGCAAGTAAACATGGAAAAATATACCGAAGGTTTGTATTTTGTAATTGTATTTGATAAAGTAGAAAATAAATACAATTATTTAAAAATTATAAAAAAATAGCTATCGTATTAAGCAAGTTCCCTTGGTAATAAAATACATCTAAACAAAAAAAGGTTTGGATTTACCTGTAGACTGCATCCAAAAGTTTTAAAAATTTATCATTTATCTTGATAATAATGAGCTCGATCGTGTATCGGGCTCATTTTATTTAAATCTAATTTGCTGCTGTCACTATTATACTAGTGTACCTATTCTTTAATTTCCTTTATTACCTACTCTACTGATGTGTATTTTATAGATACAACAGTTCTAATTGTAATATCCCTAAACAATTTTCGATAATTGCAGAAGCAAGAAAGTCAACCTTTTATATAATGCCTTTTTATTTAAGGTGATTTTAATATCTTTTACTGTAGCATTGCCAGCCTCGATCGTAATGTAAAATAAGCTTGAATGTTACCCACTATAAAAATTGTATCTAGAAATGTCTTACACTTCTCGAAAGGTTTTGGCTTACATCATGTACACTTTATCTATCATTATCAAGTAAAACAATCAAAGTGACGATGTAGATCTAGAGGAGTATTAAAACTTCACGATACAATTATAGAAAGGTACAATTTTACATTGTGGCAACGTATCGCGCCAAAATCACTCGAAATGACACTAAATCTAAATCTTAAAAAGATAAAAGAATGTACTTATTTTAAGTTAAAATCGTAAATTTTTATAAGAAAATTAATAATTATAAAATATTTTATCAAAATATTAACAAAAACCCCTATTTTAAATTACTGATAAACAACACGTTAACTTTTTGTCAAAAACATAATATCGTTTATCAGCAATTTATATCGTTTTATGACAATCTTGATTTTTTGGTTAAACATAAATTTACATATTAAACTTAACCAAAAAAACGAACCTATGAAAAAACCACAAAAAATTCCCAAGAACACAACAGTTGTTGCAGTGTCTGTAATGCAACAACTGGAAAAACGAGAAATAGAAAATTTTAAAATATAATAAAAAATTTAACCATGAAAAAATTTATAAAAAAAACAATTTATCTTTGGGCTTTAGCAATATTTTTACTCTTAATTTATGCTTGTACTGATAATCTTGAAAATGAAAACATTACCGATAGCAATTCTATAGATGTAAAAGCCATTGAAGCAAAAAATATTGATGTTTCTGGCGTTTATGACAAACCGTGTTATGATGTTATGAATAAATCATATCTTTCAAAAGAAGGTAATTCTATTCAAGAAAGTAAACATGTAATGGCGCGAAATAGTAGTAGAACAATTACACAAACAGGAGATGGGCTACTTATTGGTATGGGATATAACCCATTTACCGCATCCTATGCCGGAACACCATTTGTAGATTCTAGACTAAGCAATTTTGGAAACGAATCGAGTGCTACTTTTTACAGTGTTGAAAATAACTCTGAAAAAATATCAGTAATTAATACTGCCGGTACAATTTCTTTTAGTGGTAATATTAAGCCTACTGCAGATGTGCGAGCAAATTTTTCAGGAAGTTATGAATCAAATTTATCAAGTAACTTGTCAGACACCTCAAATAGTTTCTACATGGTAGGTGTAATTAAAGTTGGATTAGGTAAATATGTAGTTGGAAACACATTTGCTAATATGACCAGCGCAGCGCAACCGTATTGTGATAACAACTCGGTTAATGGTCGTACCTTTACTGATTTATATGGCCCTTATTTTATTTCTGAAGAGGTATTAGGGGGTTCGCTAACTGTAATGTTAAAAGTTTATTATGACCAAGCCAATATGAGTTATTCTGATAAACAATCTTTTCAAGCAGCAGCAAGTGTTAAATTTTTTAATAGCAAAGCATCTACTGAAGCCAGTTATACTTACGATTCAACAATGACTTCTAGAGTATCAAATACGCAGGTAGAGTTTAAAGCATATTCAAATATAGCTTTTTCGCTTCCATCAAGTCTTACCGCAAGTACATTTAGTCTTTCAAACTTTATAGAATTACAAAATCTTTTTACTACAGCGGTTAATAGTCAATCAACAAAACCTATAATATCAATGAAGTATGATGTTTACAACCCAGGAATTTTTACTAGTACTATTGTAACTGAAAATGGCGTAACTACAAGTGTTCGAGATAATTATATCGCGTCACAAGTCAAGCTTGCAATACAACAAACAAGAAGTACAGAATTAGCCGAATTTTATAACATGTTGATGACTTTATCTAATTATGCTGCTACACCTACTATTAATAATCATTTATTAGGTGTATTAAAAAGAGAAGCTGAGGCAAAATTAACAGAATCGAGCAATTCTTTATATTATACCACATTTGATCCTTTTACTTACGAACAACGAAGAATAAAACAACTTATTCAGGCGCTACCATATGTTAGAGTTTTTAGTCAGTACCGATGTATTAGCTCTGATCCTAAACATCGGTTTTATTATTTTATAAGTGCCACAACTGTTGCGAACACAACACTAGTTGGACCTCTTTTTAGAGGGTACGATCCAACAATACTATTTAATAGTGAGATCAGTACAGAAACTCTAAATTTAGCTGGCTTTTGGACATACAATGATTTTTTTGGCATTTATGTTGGCTCACCATACACTCCATTTAGTAGTAGCCAAAATAAACTTTTATGTTGTATGCCGAGCGGTGGTTCAATAACAATGGATTGGGATGGTTCTGTATATAGAGCTATTAATGCAACATTACCTGCAGATATTTATAGATTTTCACAATCCCCTATTGAAAATCAAGATGGTTCTTATAAATATGCCAATGTGATAAAAATTAATAGATTTGAATAATAAAAATAAAGCCAATTTCTATACCTTTTATTTTTTAAAAGAATTGTTAGTATTTAAAAAAATTTCTTAATATTTAGAAATGGTATTTTAAAATTTAATAAGAAATATTTTAATTTTTTTTAAAACCGTTTAAGGGCAAATCCTTGAACGGTTTTTTTTAAAATAATTATTTTTAAGTATAGAAACCGCCCCAATCATCTGGAGTGGTTTTTTTGATTATTATTTTTTCATGTTTAAAAATAAAAAAGATTATATTTAAAAATATAATCTGTCTTACAAATATATTATGAACAATATTATAATATCTGTTTTTATATTGTTAGGTCATACTGTCGCTTTTTCTCAAAACGAAAAACAAATAGACAGCTTGCTTGTTGTACTTAATGATAGTGAAAATTATAAATCACAAATAAATACATTACATTCTATATGTTTAGAGTATGCTACAAACAGTAAAGCCAATTTAAAGAAATACAACCAAAAAATTTTAATTTTATCGCGAAAACACAAGTATGACATAGGCTACGGTTTATATTATTTAAATTGTTCTCGTGTACATTCATTGAATAATAAATACAACGATGCATTACAGTTTTCTAAAAAAGCAGCATCTATTTTAATTAAAAATAATGCTATTGGCCATTATCTTAATAATGTTATTGAAATGGCTAAAATTTATATTGGGCTTAGTGATAATCAAAAAAGCAAGCTAGTACTCAACCAAAATTTAAAACTAGCTTTAAACCATAAAAACAAAGACATCCTACTAAATTTTTATAGATTATTGGGCGATAATAATTGCTTTAAACATTCTATAGCTAAATCGTTATTTTATTATAAAAAAGGTATACCTCTTTTATCAAAAGAAAAGTCGATTTCAAAAAGCTATTTTTTTCAAAGAATTTCAGATCAATACATTTCTTTAAACCAAAATGAAAAAGCATTAGTTTACATTAATTTTTCTATAGAAAACTCAGAGGAAAAAGCACAATTTTTGGTCGAAGCAAAAAAAGCATTACTACTTAACGAATTAGGAAGACATAAAGAGGCCTTAGATTTAAGTTTAAAAAATTATCAAACTATTTACAAATATAAAAGAACCAGCGAATGGCAGTACAATTTAATTTTATACAACATTGCCAATGCGTATTATAAATTAAAAAAATATAATGCAGCTGTTCCTTACATAAACAAAGTAATTGATTCAAAAAATACCATTCAAGAATATAAAATTGAATGTTATGTTATATTGAGCAATATTTATTTTGATTTAAATAAAAAAAAAGAGGCTCGTTTTTACAGCAACAAAGGGCTTGTTTTTCATGACTCTTTGTATAAACAATTTGAAAATTTTGAATTGAATGCTAACGTATCTAAAATAGAAGAGGATTTAGGCAATTATAAAAAAGCACTCTATTTTTATCGAAAACAAATAAATTTCACACAAAAGCGAAACAATAAAATAAACAATGAAAATCACTTACTTCTCCAAATTGATTTTGATATAACCTTAAAAGATTATAATATAAAAACCTTGCAAGAGCAAAAAACAATCAAAACCGTTGAGAATAAAAATCAAAAAGACCTTTTAACCTTTATATGTGTTTTGCTATCAATTGCTTTGGCATTTATATTTTTTTACATTAAAACAAATAAGACGATTAAAAATAAAAATAAAGTAATCGAGACCGAAAAAATACGAACTCAGAAATCGCTTGTAGAAAAAGAAATATTGCTCAAAGAAATTCATCATAGAGTAAAAAACAATATGCAAATGGTTATCAGTTTACTAAAAATTCAAGCACTAGATGCCCAAAAACTAACCGTTGAAGATTTTATAAGCGTAAGCGAAGCCAGAATTAACTCTATGGTTTTAGTGCATGAAAACTTGTATCAAAGTCAAAATTTAAGCAAAGTTGATTTTAAAGAATACATGAACAATTTGATCTCATCTATTATAAGTTCCTATCAAGGTTTTAAAAAAATAGAATTGCAACTTGATGTACATGATATTTATTTCGATATTCAAACTGCTATACCTATTGGTTTAATTGTTAGCGAATTGATCAATAATGCGTACAAGCACGCATTTGTAAACAGATCATCAGGAACAATTAAAATTTCATTAAAAGAAAATAAGAAAAAATTTACGCTTACTATAAGCGATAATGGTATTGGGTTTGAAAACAAACAAGAACAGCAAAACGGTTTAGGACTTGAACTAGTTCGGCTTTTGGTGTCGCAAATAAAAGGTACGCTACAAATTGAAAATTCATTAGGTACGATTTTTACAATACAATTTAAAACAATAAAACTTTAATCTCATGAAATCAAAAATAATTGTTGTAGAAGATGAATTATTAATAGCACTTCATATTAAAAAAGTTTTAGAAAAAAACAACTACGAAGTTACTATCGATATTACATCGGTCGAAGATGCTATTCAATATATTAAAAAATCACCACCAGACTTAGTGCTTATTGATATTAACCTAAACAAAGATAAAGAAGGAACCGAATTAGGCAGTTATTTACTAAAAAAAGACACAATTCCTTATGTTTATCTCACCTCCTATTCTGACAAAAGCACCTTAGATAAAGTAAACATAACTAGGCCGCAAGGCTATATAGTTAAACCATTTAAAGATGAAGATTTATTATCGACCGTTTCGATAGTTTTAAATAACTATTCGCACAAAAAAATAGATGCCAATCGTATAGAAAATGAAGAAATAAGCCCTATTCCATTTAAAGTAAAAGAAATTGTAAATTATATTAATAGCAATTTAGAAAAAAAACTAGATATTGAAGAATTAACCAAACTCACAAAATGGAAAAAGGACCATTTCTCTAGATTATTTTCTAAATATTTGGGTTTAACTCCTTACCAATATGTGCTATCTAGAAAAATAGAGAAAGCAAAAATATTACTTTCAGATACTTTAATTCCTGTAAATGAAATTGCTTATGAACTGGGTTTTGATAGCAAAAGCAATTTTTATCATATTTTTAAAAAAATGACAGACGACACTCCTGAAAATCATAGAAAAAATAATCAATTTAAACAGTGAAACTCGACTTGCACTAAAGACCACGATTTTATAACAAGGAGTTCTATAAATGCTACTCTAAAAGCAACCAACAGCTCATTGAGCTACTATCTTCGTTTGATTACATGTAGCTTGTAATAGAGCTTCAATTTGGCATTTTTGTGCTCGTTTAATTGTTTGTATTTTTTCATGTATTTAAAATTTAGGCATCTGACCTTAAACAGTTGGGGGGGGGGGGGGGTAACTCCAAGTGTTTTTAATTTATCTGTTGCACTTATAACTTGAACTTACACTATCTAGAAAAAGTATATACTGTTCTTTATTTAGTATCCTTTACAAATAGGTAAACCAAAGCCATAATAAGAGTTATTTTAGAATAATTATATCTTTGGAAGCAGCAATTAAAAAAAATAAAATTTAAAACACTTAATGCCATAAATCATTTAAACAGCCCCAAACTAAAAGATAAATTATGAAAAAACTATTACTGTTTTCAATACTATTGTTTTCCGTATTAAATGCTTTAGGTCAAATCTCACCTTGGACGGTCATGACACAAACTCATGTTAATCAACTGCCCGCTTTTCCTTTCTCAGATATGCCTCGAACTGGCTACAAGGTTTTTACTTTAGATCTTTCTGTTTTAAGCACTCAACTATCAATGGCACCAATGGATTCTGCTACAGATTCTAACGTGATTGTAAGTTTTCCAAATCCTGATGGCGGTCAAGATAGTTACAAAATCTTTGAAGTAGCTATAATGGAACAAGCT